>WJJB01000161.1 GCA_014729935.1 Candidatus Bathyarchaeota archaeon
GTCATTGATCCTGCGCACGATGAAGGGCATTGTTGAATAATCGCTGCATTGCACTATATTCATATTTTTCCCTTGCATGCGAGCTGAAATGATCTTTTAGAACATCCATGGAAAAAAGGGAGAACCTGCTGGAACGCCTTCGATCCCGGGCGGGATACTTGCTCCCATTCACGTTTTTTTAACGGGAGGTCATGGCTTCGAAGGAAGTTGCAAGCAGGCACGGGGAATCACGGGAAGGATGGTCATCCAGGTGAACCCCCGTTAAAGGTTTCGGTATTTCCAAGCAAGAACAGCACGATGCTCAAGACGACGATGGAAATGACGATCATCACGCTAATGCTAACAATCAAGCGTTTCTTCCGTGGGTCTTGGTCTTCCATGGTTTGACACCAATCACTTGCGAGATTCAATCGCATCAAAGACAATGACGTGCAGGTATTTATTTTTACCAAGGTGAAATAATATTCATCCTGCAGGTTTACTTGTTCCCAGCTCAAAAGGTGCCAATGGGCGAGAAAGATTTTCCCGTGATAAGGGGATGCATCACCGCCATGGTGGTTCGGATGCTCGCTTGGGGAAAACACGGGAACTTGATACATGACGATGACAGGAAAGGTATTGATAACAACTGGAAATGGTGAATAGCACATGAAAACGAAGGAAATGGATAGGCAATGCATGGAAAAAGCAAAGGAACTCGAACGGTACCCGCGCATGTTCGATTGGGTGGATCATTGGGCCCGAGAGCAGCCCGACGGTCTTGCCATGATAGAGTATAACACGGGAGAAGAAATCACTTGGAAGGATTTCGCGACGAAAACGAAGGCTTTTGCAGCCAAGTTACTTTACATGGGTATTAAAAAAGGAGACGTGGTTGCCACCACGTTGGTGCTATTGAAGGAACACGTATACCTCATGTATGCGTGCAACAGGATAGGTGCGATGGTTGCACCCTTGGATCCACGGTTGAAGGTGGAAGAGGTGGATTATTGCTTTTCCAAGATGAAACCAAAGGCATATTTCTTCCTTGGGCCAACCGAGGCGGGGGATTTCAGCAAGATCGCTGCGGCCATGATGGAAAATCACTCAGGGTATTGCAAGCACTGGATACAATTCACGGGTGACAAAGCAATCCCCGGTGCTGAACTGGTGACTGATTTTGCCTCCGACATTAAACGGATTTACATCATCCGGGGATTGATTCTCAGATCCGTGAATCGCGCGCAGAAGAAAGTGCAGAACCGGGATCCGTGCTTGATCATCTTCACCACCGGTAGTACAGGCAAGCCAAAACCCGCGCTCCTTTGCCACGAGGCGATCCTCGTCCAAAACATCGGGTTGAGTGTTGGTTTTGGATTGAAAACTGACGACAGGATGCTGGTAAATTTGCCACCGAGTCACGTTGGATGCGTCACGGAACAGCTTGCAACGACCATTTACGGCGGTGGCACATCAATCCTCCTCCACATTTTCAAGCCGGACCAATCGCTTGATGCCGTTCAAAAGTACAAGGCAACGGTGATAGGGCAAATACCTGCATTGTTCAACATGGAATGGCGCCTGCCGAATTATGAGGAATATGACCTGAGCTCGCTCCGGTTTGCATTGTATGGCGGACAATCGGTCCCCAGGGAATTCTTGGTTCGCTTGAAGGAGATGGCACCATACGCTGGCACGGGGTTGGGTTTAACGGAAACAGCAGGATTTGTCACGTACACACCGTGGGAAGCTAGCGTTGATGAGATTCTGGAAAGCGTGGGGTATGATAGCCCGCTTTACCCAATTTCAATCCGTGAACCCATGAAAGCGGATGGATATGCAGGAGCCGAAAAACCAGAAGGAGAAGTGGGTGAAATATGTTTCAGCGGGCCGCAAAATTTCAGCGGGTACCTCAATGACCCCGAGAATACTGCCAAGACCTTAAGCAAGGATGGCTTCATCTATACTGGCGATCTTGGATCGTATGACGAGAAGGGGCTTCACTTCGCTGGAAGAGCCAAGTTCGTCATCAAGCCGAAAGGATACCAAGTATACCCGCCAGCGATAGAAGATTTCCTCATGACGAAGCTTCGGGACAAGATTAGTTCCATTGCCATCGTAGGAGCAGAGCATGATGTTTTTTCCGAGGGTATTGTAGCTTATATCGAGAAAAAGCCTGGTGTTGATGTGAGCATTGATGACGTGATGGCTGCCGCCAAGGACATGGCTGCTTACAAGCGACCCAATCACGTGGTGATCTTGGAAGAAGGCGAGATACCCCTTAACCGGGTGGCAAAGACCGATTACAAGGCACTTGGCAAGATGGCTGAAGAAGAAGTAGACAGGCTCAGGAAGGAAGGCGGCTGGGACGCCAACTAAACAAGGTAAATGGTACCACCATCCATCTACCGCGCCTTGGTGTATACCCTAAATATTTCCTTTTTTACAACCAATCCTTCCCACGCTACGGCAGATAAGATCGCCACCGTCCATATCACCGCGTAGTAGATGGCAAAGTAGATTTCAGCCTTCACGGTGTACGGTCCCGTGACCAGGAAACCCAGGCAAACTTGCACGATGGCAACGAAAAACCACAAGAGCAGGTGATTGTCCATGGGTTCGAGGAAACGCACCACATCTTTTTTCCTTCTTTTCAGCAATAGCATCTTCCTTACCAGGTGCAGGATGAGGGGTATCGTGAACGCTATCGCACCCACCAAGGATATGGGAATGCTATTCAACGACGGGGAAACAACTGGATCTGGATAAGCTTTTAGGATCCCGATGAATCCCCCGATTCCCGAATACACGGACCACGAGAGACCGATCATCAATCCCGTGTTCAAGCCAATCAATTTTGCCGAGCCTCGGGAATGCAATGAATCACGTTCCAAATTTGGCTTGTTTGCAACGGAGAATGCAATGGCATAGGCGAGCCCGATGCTAAAGCCCGCCGAAGACTCCCAGCATCTCCACCAGTTGATGGATATACTTGGATACCAATCATCCATGAATTGCCAAAACTGGTTAATGCACCATAACAATCCCGTCACCATGCCAACGATGAGGATGAGTTTCACGCTCCGCCAGTCCTTCCGGTACACCTCGTATGCCAAAAAACCGAGATATGCACCCATGAACAGCATTGAAATGTGATTGTGATGAAACGCGTCCCCGCATTCCGGGCATGCTACTGGATCGCCAAATGGTGCAACGCCATAATACGGAACGAATAATGAGGTGAATGAGTGAAAGAGCAAGGCTGCTATTCCAATACCCGCACCACCGCATGATAACCGCAGGATCCAATCCCTTGGCTTCATTTTATGCTTGGAATGGGTCCATGCTAGAAGCACGGCACCCATGCCTGCCCATGGAACGGCTGCCACGAACCACCACGTGTATCCCCATGCTGGATGAATGGGATATATAACCTGGGGTGATGCCCACCTTACAATGAACCTTCCTTGGACCCAGTTCCCCCATTGTGACCAACCATGCATCCCACCGATTCCTATGCCTGCTATCAATGCAAAGATCACCCATCCCGAACGGTACCAGTAGCCCTGCCGTTCCTTCCTTTCAGCGGATAGGAAGAACCACGCACTAGCAATCAATGTTCCTGCAAAGATGCAACCAGGCACCGCTCCATATCCAGATTGACCCCGTATCGCCCACCCGAAGGACGCTACAAGGGGTAAAATAAAATAAGGGAGCACCTTTTCCATGCACCCTTCAAGCCATGATTCCTGATCTATGGAATGTTGCTTCGTCATGGGTAATTGGTTACGATACGTGAGTGGTTTTAAGTGTTTTTTCAGAATTCATGTGATTTGATGGGTCCTGCCATGTCAACCCCGGACGATCTTGCCCCCCCAGACACGCCGCCTCAGTGTTGGTTTCTTGACCGGGCGATCGAAAAAGTAAAATTGCAGCAATTCCAAGAATAAGAAGCCCACGTTGCACGGCGAGCGCGGGAGCAATGAACCGGCGTGAATTAAATGGGAAAAACAAGGATTGCTTCTATGGATGATTTAGAAAAACAAGGACGGCTTGCCGTGAGTGTTAATGGGGTTGAAGTCATGCTCGTTCTCGTGGAGGAGAAGGTCCACGCGATAAACCGCTATTGCCCGCACGCGGGCCAAGATCTCATGGAGGCTCGCTTGGAAGGTACGAGCGTGGTCTGCTCCCGGCACGAGGGAACCTTCAGTTTGGAAACTGGTAAATTCATTGACAACGGATATGTCTCACCCCTCCTTGCCAAGAACATAAAAGACGCCATGGTACATGACATTTCCGTTGAAGACGGTTGGATCTTCATTCACAATTAAAGGGTGTGCATTCTGGGAGCTAAAAAGGACAATAACCTGTATATAGGAAAGCGGTCAACACATAGTTATGTACTGGCTGCCATGATGGTCTTGAACGAGCATGACACGTGCGTGATAAAAGCAAGGGGACGAGCCATTAGCCATGCAGTCGACGTGGCAGAGGTACTCAGGAACCGTTTCATGAAAAATCTGAAAGTAGCAGATATCCAAATCGGTACCGAAGTTTTAACAGGTCGTAACGGCAAGGAAACAAATGTTCCATTCATCGAGATTACGGTAGGAAAGGATTCGTGAATCGGGCGTGGTGGTTTCTTGTGAAAAAATGTGCCAATATTCCGCCAGAAAGCAAACACAGGTAGGTTTAATCAAGGGCGCGGCAATTTCACTTCATCCAGGAAACTCCTTCTGAATCTGCTTTGCCTCATCAAGAAGGTGCTTTAGAGCCACCGTGTCGTCTTTAAAGAAGGCCCTGGTGAGACGCTCCTTGATCAGTTTGACTTGTTTCAAGATCCCGGTATATTTTTCGATGATGCGCCTGGACAGCTCCTCCAAGTTCCCGTATACCTTCTTCAGGTAGTTGAAATCAGAAAGCAAGGAATCCTCAACCGTGTCCTTATATTTTTCGTTCAACTGGTCGATCCATGTACTAGCTTCACTTGCGAGAGGTGCCAACCTTGACATGTCTCCCTTCTTGACAACATCTTCGAGAAGCCCCTTCTTTCCCTTCACGAATTTCTTGAAGAAATCATGGATTTCATCCCGGAAGGTAGTAAGTTTCACGCCGGAATTCGTGAAGAGAATCAACGTGAAGCCCTCATGGTCGAACACGCTCATGTCAAAATGATCTCCCCTCAGGTGGAAATCATCATCCCCTATCAGGCTGATCTCCTTCGAAAAATCTCGCAAGGCGGAGAGGAACATCGGGATGAGGTGGATATCGTATTGTTTTTGCGATACCTCGTTTTGCACGAACATTTCCTTGAAAACGCCTTCTTCAGCTTCAGATACCACCAATGTTCTTCCAAGATTATCGCACATCAGCAAGCCAATGAATGGATAATCGATGTCACCCGGGCCGTGCAGCTGGAGACGGTTGGTGTCAATCCCTTTCAGATCATCCAAGGAAAAGCTGGAAATCACGCTATTGATGTATTGCTTGCCTTGTGGCAAGATCTCGAGCATTTCCTTGCCATCCTCCTCCCGTATCTTGAGAAATCCCCGCTCGATCAACCGTCCCACCGACAAGGTGAATTCCTGCAAGCCATCCTGTAATTGTGCCATGGGCACACCATCCTTATCTCTTAAGAAACTGAGCAAGATGATGGCATCCTTCAAGAAGCTGAAATCGACATTCTTGAACAACAATTCCTTTCCTATCATCTCTTGAAGCAAGTCGATGAAAATCTTCAGGGTCGCCAAGTAAAGGGGCCTGGCGACGCTGGAAAAATGCACCCGTAGATCTCGAACGCCATCCAGCCGTTCCCTGTACCTGCCTTCAAGTTCATCTAACCGTGAAGGCTTCAAGAGATCCACCTTATGCACGAGAAAATACACGAATGCATCCTGGCAAAGACTCCGGCGTGCCGATAGCACCCGTTCCAATGTTTCTAAATTCATTTCAACCGGTTGGGTTGCATCAACCACGATAAGCAATAGATCGGTCTCGAAAAACACTTCACGCTCATCACTTTCAAGCCAGCGCTCCAATTCCTGGCCCGATAGATCAAATATACCAATTTCCTCACCGAAATCCACCATGATCGCATCCTTTCCATATGTTGGCTTCACGGCAAATTCCAGCAGGCGTTGCGCACTCTCACCCTCAAAAAAGATCTTCCTCAAGGTGGTTTTCCCGACTGAAGGTGGACCAATAAGGACAATTTTTTTTCCCATGAGGCGTATCCTCATGTTACGATTACCTTCCCCCCATAAAAAGGATGCGGGATGCCGTGGATATACCAGCACTTGAATTCGGTAATAACACGCGATCGCATTCAGTCTCTTGCTGATTTTGATTTAACCTCAAACCCAATGCTTGAAATGCACCCATTATGATCTTTTCTTGGTAAGGCACGGGCTGCCGTGCAATGGATTGAGGGAACTCCCATGATCGTTGAAACCATTGAATCGAAAGGATTGGCTCATTTTTCATACATGATCATATCTAACGCGAGCGCCGTCGTCATAGACCCGCGAAGAGATATAACTATATACGAGGAAATCTGCAAGCGTCACTCGTGCGATATCACGCACGTGTTTGAAACTCACAGGAACGAGGATTACATCATCGGAAGCGTTGAACTACAAGAGCATTTCAAGAACGTGCAAGTGTATCATGGGGGAGAGCATGATTATGCGCACGGGAGCATCATCAAGGATGGTGAAGAGATTTCCTTCGGTGAAGCTAAGATCCGCGCGATACATACCCCTGGACACACGAAAGGTCACATCTCCTACCTTGTTCATGGTCCTGGGGATCCCGAAGTTCCATTAATGGCATTTACCGGTGACTTGCTGTTTGCAGGTGATACAGGAAGGACTGATTTCTATCCTGGCGAGAAAGAAGAGATGGCTGGGAAATTATACGATAGCATCCACCAGAAGCTTTTTCCCGCAGGGGATGGAATCTTGCTGTTCCCTGCACACGGTTCCGGTTCAGTGTGCGGGAGTAATATAGCCGAGAGGAAACCCACGACCTTGGGTAACGAGAAACGCTTGAATCCACAGCTATCCCTCTCCAGGAAGGAATTCATCCAGCACAAGATCAACCAAACGCACGAAATTCCCCCATATTTCAAGCACATGGAAGCCTGCAACGTGAGGGGAACACGTTCACTGGATGATGTCAAATTCCCTGCTGCTTTAGATGCGGGAAGATTTAAGAGCGCCATGGAACACGGTGCCACCGTTCTTGATACAAGGTACCCTAGCGCGGCTTGCGGGTCACATGTGCCAGGATCCATCATTATCTGGTGCGATGGGATTCCATCCTTTGCTGGTTGGTTTCTCGAACCGGATCAAGAAATATTGCTCGTTGTTGATCACCAAGTGTATCTCCATGAGGCTCTATCTTACCTCCACCGTATCGGTTATGATAACATCACGGGTTATTTGGCCGGGGGATTCCAATCTTGGTATACCAGCGCGTTCCCTGTTGATTTCATTGACTTGATAACGGTTCAGGAGCTTCACGAGGCATTATCCTCCGAATCCAAGCCCTTTGTGTTGGATGTAAGACGCGAGGATGAATGGGAAAACGGGCACATTGATGGTGCGACGCACGTTCCCGTGGGAATCATTGAACAGCATGTCGAAAAGCTACCGAGCGATGAAATTATTGCCATCCATTGTAGCATCGGGTACCGTGCGACCATTGCAGCAAGCATCTTGAAAAAACTTGGTTTCACGAGATTGCAGGTCGTGCTCGGGAGTTACAAGGGCTGGTTGGCAGCGGGATATCCAGTTACGACGTGATAGGCGGGAATTCTTGGGATTATCGTAAGCATGCACATGATCAACGCTTGTCTACATGCCCGGTGATGCATTGTTCCAGATGATAGCAATTGATAAGATTTGCCCATCAATTGGATGTCACTAGATCATGGAAACCAATGAAAGTCAATTGCATCTCTCGTTGAAGTGCGCCATAGCCCAAAGGGTAGGCGGGCAGGAGGAAGCAGACGTGATAATCGAGGATGAACATTACCGAATCGACGTGCTCGATGAAAGACGGAATATCGCTCACGAAGTGCAAGTAGGTAATCTCGGGAAAAAATTCTACGGAAAGGTGTGCAAGATGATGAAGCAGTACCAGGTGCAGATCACCTATCCGATTCCCGTAATCCAGCATTTATTTCGCACTGGACAGGATGGCGAAACTTTGGAACCGAAAACCGTGCACAAGCGGAACGATTATTACACATTTTTCCAAGATCTTGTAAGTTTTAGAGTGAAATTCCGCGAGGAAAAAATACGATTCAACCTTTTGCTAGTGGAGGAGAAAGTAGAGCAGGTATTCGCGGGATTCAAGTATCGCCGCCCTCATTACCGGTCAACAGAGCATTACCTCGTGAATGTCTTGGACGAGATGGTCTTGAAATCTCCTGGAGACTTTTTCTCAATGTTACCCGGTGAGCTCCCAGACTCATTCACGAATAAGAATCTAGCTAACAAGTTAGATATCAAGGGAGGACCACGCAGGAAGAAAAAAATTGCTGGAGCGATGACTTACTCGCTGTGCTTGCTTGGTATCTTGAAAAGGATGGGGAAGGTGGGAAATGCGCATGTCTTTTCAATCGCCAATGGCAACGCTTCTTGATCGTGGTCTCTCGGTCTATATTGCTTCTAAGTAAGTCGATCTTTTTACCCGTTTTCCGCCAGAAAGCCACGTCCTTTAGTTTAGGCAGTGGTAGTTCAATTAGACCTTTCACGTTTCATGCCGGAACTAATACGTGTTGGCGAAATTCTATCACCTCTTGATGCGATCGTCGGAAGGTGCCGCTCAGGCTTCTCTGACTTGAGGGGGAATCGGCCGAGCTGCTTTTCACGAAATCGAGCTCATTTTATTGGAAGATATCACACTAACTTCAATTGTGAAGAGAGACTAGGAAAAGAATCACTAGTAAAAAAAGATAAAAACTCTGATAACGTGGGCTTA
>WJJB01000162.1 GCA_014729935.1 Candidatus Bathyarchaeota archaeon
GATAAAAAACAAGGCACAGATCATTGAGGGTGGTGTGGATGAGCTGGGTTCTTTCGCCAATTTTCTTGATGATAAATATGGGGACTTGGATTTAGTGAACCGTACGTACGGAACTGGCTGGAATGATTGGGAGGAGGTGGAACCCACCATCATTTGCACGAGCAGGAAGGATTTCATCGCTTTTCTTGATTCATGCGAATATATCGAATGGTATTGCCAGAAATATTTCGAGTACATCGCCAGCATTTACCGAGCATCCGGAATTGATGTCCCATTCTACGTGAACTCCACCGGCGGTCCGTTCCCCCATGACCCGGCGCGCTTGAAGGGTATCACCTGCATGACCGACTTGTATTACCTCGGTGCGCTCCCCAGCATGCTGCCATTTAATGCAAAGCTCTTGAAAGCAACACAACCCGTTACGGCAAGTGCGGAATTCAGGTGCGGAACATTCGGTCAGCTGATGACTAACACCGTGTATGCAAACCAAGCGATGCAATGGATGGCTCATGGATTCCACGGGGTCAATTATTTCATGATTGTCGAACGCCATCGATGGCCAAATTGTCCCATCGATGCAGTTGGAAGGCCAGGCACCCCTGGAAGGTATGCCACGTTCAAGAAGATCATCGGGGCATATAACAGGACACGGTATCCTCGCTTCGCTAATGGCATGGTTGCAGATGTGAACCTGTTCTGGTGGAGGCATCACGCATTCTTCATAAAACCGGATCCAACTGAACCCTATTCCTCCGGATCCCTGCTCGATCCAAAAACCAACTTCAACACGGCTTTCAAGGCATTGCTTGAAGGAAACGTGGGGTTTGATTTCTACTATCCAAGAGCACCACGCAATGTTAAACATCCATGCATGATATACGCGGGTCATGATTACTTGGATCCTGGAATTGCACGGTCTCTCTTGGATTTTGCATTGGACGGTGGGACACTCGTGTTGTATTACAATCATCCTGTAAAGACTGTAGATGGTGATCCCGTGGATACATTCAACCGGTATGTCGCGCCAACAAGGGGCGTTCATCTCCATGGCTATCATGCCTCAATTCAAGTTGGGGAATGCGACAGGGATGGTTTTCCTGAAGCATTTTCGACATATACCTCCCTCTTGGTTGATCTCGACATTGATTCGAATCCCATCGAGGGAAGCGTGCCATACATGCACAAGCACATGGTGGTCGGCCAATCCGTTCCCGCGGGACGGGGATGCATCGTGCAGGTTGGTTGGGACCTCACGCCAACCTCGATTCACGGTTTTCTCAAGTCCCTTGGTTTCAAGGCACCATTGAGAGTTAATCAGGATGGCGTGTGTTGCACCTTGCTGCAAGACAAGGACGAGTACTTGGTTGGTATCGTCGAGCAGGAGGGAAAGGCAAGACAGAACCTTCGAATAAATTTCGATACCGATAAGATCTTATTGGATGATTTCGACCTCGTGGAAAGCGTGTTCCAAGGAAGGAAAATTATCAAGAAGGGAAATGGCATCTCGGTAACAATTCCTGCGGGGGAGGGAGATTTGGTTTGGATACACGGGAGGGATTGAATACCTATGGTATCCCTTGTCGATGCATTGGTGTTTGCAACTGGTGTTGGTGCCCCCGTATTCTACCTTCACCCGGATGAGATTTTCTTCCCTTCGCGACCTCTCTCCACATCTCATGAATTCAGGAAATGGTGCGAGCGGGGACGGCGGGGAAAGCGGCGCAAGACTTGGGATCCCGAAACTCCCGTGTACTACACGGCGTTTCTAGACCCATACAGGGAGAAATTAGCATGCACGTACTGGTGTTTCTACGATGAAAGTCAGGTCGATGTCCGGTCGGCACCTCTGGGTATCCCCGACATGGGATACCACCAGGGGGACTGGGAATGGGTTGGATTCATTGCTAATGCTACCAACCAGCAGGGAACACATGACGTCGATTTAGACGATCTCCAGTATTACCTCGGCCAGCATTCCAAGGGAGGTGTTCATCGCACCGTTCTGGTTAATCCAAATATGGAAGAAAATCATCCCGTATTTTTCGTCGCACGGAAATCACACTCGAATTATGTTACTACCGGGGCACGCACTGGAAAGGATATCCTCGGGGCGGAAGAAAAGAGCCCATTGGCAAAAATTGCCTTGGACGCATCACATGTAATTCTCTCCAACATTACATTTGACCCAAGAGATAAAGGAGAGAAATGGACACCACGGGTCTTGCCCGTTCCCGAACAGTCGTGGTTCCTCAACCGTGGTAAGTGGGGGAATAGTGATCATTCCCCGCGAGGACCAATAGTGCAGATCCACAAGATTCATGATGCTATCGGCATCAGGACTCCGCTTGCGTTTAAGGTGAGCCCGATGAACCTCAAATTCAACAAGGGTACTGCTTTCTGGGAACCTGATGATAATATCGACACCTTCAAGGTAATTCGCGATCCAGATAGTTCTGGCCATGGCAATCGGTTGGAAGTAACCAGAGTGGTAAATGCGACCAGCACCCATGGGGTGTTTTTCCAGGAATTGGAGGGGAATACCCGGGATGGAGACGTGATCGAGTTACGCGCCAAGCTAAATGTCATTCCTTGCACACAAGCAACAGCTCCCATCAAGATCAAGATCATCGAGCTATCCCACGACATTGAGAAGGAATCAGAAATAAAAATTCACCACGATCCAAGCAAGGGATTCGCATGGTATGATTTCAAGAAATTGATAGAGGGCAATTGCTTGAATACCATCAGATTCGAGTTCCACGTGCCTGGCGATATTCTCTTGCAGCTTAACCGGCTGGAAGTTGGTATTCACGGCGATGGGTTGATCGGTTTGGACAGGGATGCCATGGTTATCAAGGAATGGAAGCACCTGTGGTTTGGGAAAATTGATGAAGAGCATGACCCGGGGGATGGAAATGACTAGAAGGATCATTCACGAGACTGCAGCGTATAAAGTCATGGAAATGGATGGAATGTTAATCGGCCACGAGAAGATGCACGATGTATTCACGGGAGATAATCGAGTGCTCGTGCACGATATCGAGGCTAATCCGGGAGAAGAGATGCAACAGGGGATGGATATCATCGGAGCCTCTTCGATGTTCAAGCCTGGTGATCCCGTTGCCATCAAGGTGAACATTGGTGGGGGTATCAATGGCGTTCTTTCCTCGTATACCGACCCCGACCTGCTTTCAGGGATCGTGAACTTCTTGAAGGACATGGGATGCAAACCATTCGTTTGCGAGGCAGACATGCGCGGCCATGGGATAACGGGCACTTTGCTTGAAAAACGGGGATACCTCAGTTGGTGCAAGGAGCATTCCATCCCGTTCAAGAATCTTTCGCGGGGTCGAACCGTCCGGTTTCATTTCTTGGGCATCCCACGCGACATCATGCTTCCAGAGATCCTGCTGGATCCATCCGTGAAAATCGTGAGCGTTGCACCCCCAAAACATCACTGGGAATGCGGCATCACGTGCGCCCAGAAGAACATGTACGGTGCCATTGCGAATTACAAGAAGAGTCGATTCCACCGTGCGTTTGATCTTATCGATCACGTAGTTGCAGGGGCTGCCCGGGTCATGAAACCGACCCTTTCCATCATTGCCAGTAAACAATTGGGGGCAGGCCTGGGGCCGCATTTTTGCATCCCCATTAATTTCCACAAGGCAATATTTGCCCCAGACATGCTCGCGTGTGACCTGTTCTGCGCCGATATGCTAGGATATCCATCGAATCTCGTGCAGTATCTCACGATCAACCTGCTAGGGAAACCATTGAAATACAAGCTCATGGAAGGATCGTCCATGATACCTCAGAGGACCTTGGATCGCATTCACGCGCATGCCATTCCCCCTTCAAGTGTCAACCTTTACAAGAAAACCTTGTTCGTGCAGTACTTCATTCCGAGTTGGTTTCAATTTCACGTCTACCACCACTTCGAATGGTTCCTAACCTGGTTGAATCATCGATTCTACCAATCCAGGGGAGATTCCAGCGATGCGGGCAGTGGAAATTAGTGAATGAAATTATTCCGCTCTTCCCTGATCGTCCACGGGGAAATGATAGCCGCACCACTGGCAAAACAGCACACCATGATCTAGTGGTTCAAGGCATTTTGGACATTTTTGCTCCGTGATGGCACCCGATGGAAGTTGCAGTAATAACGTGGACAAGATCTTGTTATATAATCCAGCAATGTATACAGCCCGGTCCGCAGCGATCATGATGGCAAGCTCTTGTTCCTCCTCTGAAATGCGCGTGACTATTACCACTTCTTGATTCAAGTGTGCGCCTTTTGCGTGGTAATATACTTCGGAATAATAATTCCCTTCCAGTGGATCCGTGCCAGAATTGTACGCGTTGGCAATTTTAAAATTTTCTGCCTTGATCGACCCCTCCAGTGCTTCATCAAGCACCGTGAATTGCGTGGAAAGGGAAATATGGAATATCCTGTTATCCTTCAAGGTGGCACGGTAATCGAAGTATTGCTTGCATTTTGCAAGTCCAACGCTAGTATCACCGGTGAATATTGGTACCAAGTCAAACAAGTTGATAATCTCGGCGGGATTTACCCGTTGCGCCACGTGACCATCATTATCCTTGTAGGTAACCGCGGTTTTAACTTGGATCTCAGGTTTGAATGTTGGTTCCAAGTAGAGCACCACCTTTTTAGCCGTCCGGTGCTGCACCACATTCAAGTCTATGGTGTATGCATCATCGTGGGGACGATTTATGATGCGGCTCTCGGGTTCCACCTTAACCAGCTTGAATCCGGGGGACTTATTGAGCCTGAGCTCCACGTCCCAGATCCACTGGCGGGTGAAATTCTCAATGGTGAGCTCGTGCTTGATGAAATGCCTGTAATAGGATCTATCGGTCCATATATTTACCAAGTTTTCCCTGAAATGTTCAGTGAGAACCTCCCGCACGGCTTCTGGATCCGTTGATGGGAACATGTGGAAGTTGATACCGTACAATACTTCTGCAATGTTATTTGCGATGTGAACATTTTTTTCAAACACCAAGTGGAAGAACCGGGATTGGAACGGCTCAAGAATCAAGGGATGCCTTTTCGATACGAGCATCAGGATGTCGGTTGCCTTTATTCGCACGGATATGTCCTCGTTATGCTCGGCAGAATACACGAGACGAGGTAGTAAACGGGTTATCTTGTCGTAATTCTTTGCCTTCAGGTCATTTTTTACTGTTTTCTTTATGGCATCCATGTTCCCCTTCCATGACGTGGAATCTATGAGAACGTCTTCTGGATGCTTGTGATCAACTTGTTGTATGATTTCCAAGGCAATCCTTGCATCCCTCCTTGCAAAATCCCCGATGGCATCATCCGATGCATAGATAAGTGTTGCCAAGTCCATGATTGCCTGTCGTGCTGATCCTGCATTCATGACATCAATTGCCTCCCGGAAACGGTGCATGATTTCCTTTACCTTCTCATCCCATTCAGGATTGATCTTGATATTCATGATGCATCAAACGGGTGTGATGATGACTACGTGGCATCTTGGCAACTGCTTTAACTTGTTAATGAGCTCGAGGTTTTATCTATTTTGCGAAAGAAAATCCACCATCTTCAATGGCTGGATGGAGTTCAGCCTTGAGATGCACCCTAGTCTCGTGCGTCTTGATTGTTGACTCAGGTATACCATCCCAATGAAACCAGCGCGGCATTCTTGACTCGGATCTTGATAAATTACGCACGCTCTCTTTTACCCCTGCACTCATTGAATCAACTAAATCGCGTTGATTCTTCCTTTATCCATCACCGCGGTCTTGTTGACCCGACTTGCACGATCTCCAGGAAAGTGACTTCCGTGGTTCCCGCGGTAGATGATTTAATGATTCTAACGTTTCTTTTTTCTCGAAAGATTCGTTTTCCCTTACCGCCCGCGGTGTCAAGATCGATACCTGCTTGGTGCAAGGCGATGCTGTCGGGTTCCTCGAGCCACGTGAACGATTCCTTCAAGGTCCTTGCACTGGTGTACTTGCTCTTGGAATTCGTTTTCCCTCGCCGTCCAATCTTCCAGCCAGTGGTTCCAGATACACCGCTTGCAACCAAGCGTCTTGGCGAGCAATTCCTCTCGCGCCACGGTCGGGTAGACCTGCACCTTCACGGCGTGGTTGACGAGTACTGCTTTAGCCATCGAAGCCATCGCTTGAAAAGGGAAGGAAACCATAGAATTTCTGCAGAAGGCGAAATTCATCCCGCACCTAAAAGGGCGGGTTTTCTTTCGCGAAATTGATAAAAGGCGGGGATTTCTCGGGCAAAAGGATAAAAAATGAACGAACCTAGAATTAACTGAATACTATCATCCTCTGGAGGGAATGAATATCTCGCTACCTTTCGATCATTCGTTTAAGTTAATATTTGGTGGTGCAGGAGGCGTGGGAAAATCCACGCTACTACACAGCTTCATGTATAACGAGTTTATCCCGGACATGAAGCTCACGATTGGCGTCCAGTTCAACACCACCATGTTGAACAGGAATGGGAGAACAATTGGTCTTTCCCTGTGGGATCTTGGCGGACAAGAGAGATTCAGGTTCATCCAAACCATGTACCTGGAAAACGCACATGCGGGGTTCATCTTCTTCGACATGAGCAGGTTGGGGACCCTGGGACAAGTGGGAAGCTGGATAGACATGTACCGTGAATATGCCGATCCCGCCCTGCCAATTATCTTGGTTGGAACTAAGCTAGACTTGGTTCCGTCAAACCAGCAAGCAGGCATTCACGGCATGGCTAACCGGGTGGTGCAGGATTACGGTCTCGTCGGGTACACTGCAACCTCTTCCAAGATGAACCTTAATGTCAACGAGGTTATCACTTACATGGTAGATGTGCTCGTGTACAGGCAATATGTGGAATTAACATCGAATTCAAAGGATTAGACCGCTTTCAACCCATAGTAGTCAATTGACACGGAATTAATTTTTTAGGACATAGATCACTAATCAAGTCATATCGCGGTAAAAGGATGTTTGAAGTAAGCTATCCACCTTTAAAGGGGTGGCTTTCCGTGATGGAGAGGCCCGAGTTTCGAGGCCCAGCCGGTAGAAATGCCGATCACGATGGACGGGTCACGGCACCCGTGGTTGCCGCATCAGACCCCGGCTCTATCGCCGGCAATTAAGAGCCCTAACGGGTTGCGGGCGGTGGTGGCGGTAAAAAGCCCTTTCATCTTCGAGGTGAAGCCGGATTCCCACCGCGGTAGTAGCGATGGGATATGCACTACCCCTGCCTCCGGGCGGGGAGGATATGCTCGGAAGAGTCTACAAAGCAAGCAAGAATGGAAGAAATGGAACGATATTCGTCATGAACGTGGACGGTATGGTTAACAACAATAGTAACAATGTAAACCGCCCCCGATTCCCCCACGCCCTGAACTGAAAGTCGTGGTTTCCTCGTGGGTTTACGGATGAATTCCAATCCCACGTTCCGACGAACTACCCGTTCCATTAATTACTAAAACATGGTGAGGCGATCATGACTCGTTATAGCTGGAAAGTTCTATTCGGTGGTGCTGGCGGGGTTGGCAAGACAACATTCCTCCACCGGTTCATGCACGACGAATTTCTTCCAGATACCCAAATGACCGTTGGTGTCCAATTCAATACCACCGAGATGAACAAGGGAGAGCACGAGATAGGGCTATCCCTGTGGGATCTCGGGGGGCAAGAACGGTTCAGGTTCATCCAAGAAATTTACATGGAAGGTGCGCACGCCGCGGCGATTTTCTTCGACATGAGCAGAATTGGAACCATTGGACAGGTGAAAAACTGGGTCGAAATGATTCGCGAGCACGCGGGTGAAAATTTGCCAATTGTCTTGGTCGGAACCAAGAATGACCTGGTTGAGAATATGGATAGGAAGCGGATCGAAGCTATCGCCAAACAAACGGTCAACGATCTCGGCTTGATCTCGTTTACCATAACGTCGTCCAAGACTGGGATCAACGTGGAAGAATTTATGGATTACTTGGTCGATATTCTCCTGCTTGAAAGTCGTTCAAGGGATAATTCAATTAATCGCGATTTCTCACGTCCATGATGCTCTTGAACACGTCTTGAAGGTTCCTCATGGACTCAGCTGCAATTTCAAGGGGTGGAATGTCTTCCCTGAAGGTTTCCACTGAAATCCATCCCTGATATTCAATGTCGATCAAGGCTTCAAGAACGGGACGGATTTCGGCATCACCCATGCCTGGACCCAAGAGGTTGGGATCGTTCGCGTGGACGTGAAGCAGGTAATCCTTTCCCTCGTGAATTTGTCGTGCAGGTGTTTTCGGATCGGCGTGCATTGCCTTCATGTCGAGATGCAACCCAAAGGCGGGATGGGATACTTGGTGGATGATTTCCATGGCATCTTCGAACGTGGCACCAAAATTTGTCACTGCAGTACCGAGATGCTCGAATGCGATGTGCATCCCTGCATCCCCACAACAACCTGCCATTTCACGGAAGAAATCAACACCACGTTCAAAAGACTCCCGCGGATCCCAAGATGGGTCGATGTTTCTTTGCGCGGGAGACCCGAATACCAGGAGCGGCACGCCAATTTGCTTGGCAACCTTGATCAAGTGGGTGAAAAACGAGATCGTCTCGCTTCTAACCGCTGGATCTGGACTAGTGATGCTCATGCCTTCAGGGGATGCAAGTAACCAGTGAAATGCAACAGGGACTAGATCGCATTCATGCAAGGTTTCCTTGATGACCTGTAATTCGGCATTTGGTAGCGCACGTAAATCCCGTGCGAGCATGAATGGTGCTAGCTCGATGCCCTCATACTTCAAACTCCTGATTCGTCGACATGCCGTTGGCAGGTCATCATTCTTGAAAATCTCTTGGCAAATTGCCATGGGAGGGATGGATACCTTGTTATTCAACATCCATCACCCGTTCCGTGTTTGCATTTCCACACCGTCCCGAGTGATGATTTCATCACCTTCACCATCCATGATATTGGCATGCCTTGCCAGCACGAAGATGAAATCGGACAACCTGTTCATGAATCGGATGATCTCGGGATTGATGGTGGTCTCGTGGGAAAGCCGTATCACGATTCGCTCCGCCCGCCTGCAGATCGTCCTGGCAAGATGTAATAAAGCTCCAGACTTGGTTCCACCAGGGATGACAAAATGATTGATCACTGGCATTTCCTCGCTAAGTTCGTCCATGACCTCTTCCAACCATGTCACATCCTCTTTTCCAGTTTTCCTAACTAAGTTTGAATCATCCGTGGATGCAAGCTCTGAATTGACCAGATAGAGGCGCCTTTGAACGGTTCCAATTATTGTCATTACTTTCGTAGAAGCGAAAACCTTGGCGACGCCAAGAGCAGCATTCAATTCATCCAATGTCCCGTAAGATTCAACCCGTATGCTTGTTTTCTCTACACGCTCACCGGAAAACAAGCCAGTTTCTCCACTGTCGCCTTTCTTGGTATATATCCGTTTATCCGCCGTCATCAAGATTCTAAGGTTCGCACTAAAATATCAATATATCGGTGGAGAAAAGAAACCGTGGGGTGAATTAGCAGGAAGATTGAACCCCCCCGAATCTGGACACCATCAGGATACCACGGGGGTGGAAAGGGCGGTGCAGGAAGGCGAAAAACGTTCACGTGTGCCGATTCGGCGTGCGGGTTGGTGCTCGATTCGGACCTGAACGC
>WJJB01000163.1 GCA_014729935.1 Candidatus Bathyarchaeota archaeon
GAGGCAGGAAAACTTGACCGCATTGTCGATAGTATCGGCGCCGGAGATTCTTTTGATGCTGGCTACATCGACGCTTTGCTTGATGGAAATGATCCGGGTTCGTGCCTAGCTAACGCCACCAAGGTTGCCACGAGGACCTTGGCGAGCGTGGGGGGCCAGTTCAATAATCCTGGTACTAACCCTCGGTAATATCTTATTAATCACGGCGCACAGGAAATTTCATGGCACCAGTGAAATTGTTTCCCGAGAAATTCAAACGCGGATTCTATTCCAACAATCCAAGGGATTTCAAGAAATACGAGGGATTGAAAACCTTCCCAAGGGGTGGTGTTGATATGCTTGAATACTGGTATTCAAGTAATCCCGAGGAAAACGAGTATCTTGACGAGGATTTCCAGCGCCATCTCGATCACAGGTTGGAAACGCTCAAGAAACAAGGATGGGATCCTGCCAAGCAGTTTGCATATTGCATTTCACAGAGTCATTTGGACTTGGGATGGATGTGGCGCTTCGTTCAGGGTGTTGCAAAGGCGGAAGCAACTTTCTCGAAGGCACACCGTCATTTCCAGATGTTTTCCTCGTTCACGTTCACCGGGAGCCAGCCAGCACAATACGATTGGATCCGCTTGCAATATCCCAGCACGTGGAAGGAAGTGGTTGATGATGTCGCCAGGCGCCGGCACGAGCCGCAAGGGGGGTGCTGGTGCGAGGCTGATGGCAGGATACCAAGTGGCGAAGCATGGGTGCGCCATAGGTTATACGGGCAGCTTTTCTACGCCCGGCACTTCAACTGCATTGCCACGGTATCGTGGTTTCCAGATTCTTTCGGTTTTGCAAATAACCTTCCGCAGATCTTTTCAAAAAGCGGTGCAACTGGCTTTTACACGGCAAAACTCGTCAGCAACAAGGAAACGAAATGGCCTTTTTGGGCTTGGCGGTGGCAAGCGCCTGATGGATCCACGCTAACCTGTTTCATGAGTGGCATTTACCAGAAACTTGGCATGTTCGGCGCGTTCCACAAGGAACAGCCAGACAGTGATGTCCCGGAGTCTTATGTTGATAGTTACAAGTTATTGCTTCCAGGCGAGCAGGTAACCATCACATATGACATGAATGAACCGCGAAAGCATCCGGCGGTTTCGAATGATGATCTCCCGATCATTGGTGTATTCTTCGGCGAGGGAGACGGTGGCCACGGCCCTCAAGGCGTGGAGGTCGCAACATGCAGGGGAATGGTGGATCGGGGAGTTGCATTATGGTGTAATACCCGGGAGTTCTTCGACATGATTGCTCAATGGGAGCCCAGGTTACCAACGTGGAAGGATGAAATGTATTATCAATTTCACCGGGGGAGCCTCACCACCCAGACCTTGGCAAAGCGCATGAACCGGTACTTCGAATGGCGGCTCCCCGTGGTGGAAAGTCTCCATGCATTGGCAACGCGACTGGACCCCGAAGTAGACATGCCTGCGTTTTCCAGATTCTACGAGGGTGAGCATGATCAAACCCCCACCACCTCCAATCCCGTTGAGCAAGTATGGAAAAATGTCCTGCTGATGCAATTTCATGATGTTATCTCTGGTACTTCAATACCCGAGGTTTTTGACGAGTGTTATGAGTTCTGGAGCCAAGACAAGCCCCTTGTTAAACGGTTGGAAAGGGATGCACTTGCTGGTTTAATCACCGCAGGATGTGCTGGAAGATGGGGGGTACAAGAAATGCCGCTCAAGAAAGGGATTCAAGTGTCCGGGCAGGATATGAAATCACTGGTGCTCGTGCCACTTTTCTTGATGAATGCTGGTAGCGCCACGAGTGACTCCACTATTTCGATTCCAGCAACTGAACTCGATGGCTTCCTCCCGCTGGTGATGTGCATGAAGGGAAAAGATGGAGAAATTGCATGGCATCCCTTGCAATTCATGCCTGAAGAGAAAAATCAAGGATACCTCGATGCAAGGCCTGCACGATTCATAACGGCAGCACGCCTGCCCCAATGGACTTCTGCAAGTTGCTGGCTTGCTTGCATCCGCGTGACGGAAGGCTTGGAAACAGATAGTGTGCGCGTGAATAAAATCATCTCGGAAGCAACATCGCGGTTATTTCCAGCCATGATGAAAGGAAATAGCGATCACCGATGCGCTCCACTCTCCCCCCGGGTGCATGAAACTGAAGACCTTGTCATGTTGGAGGGAAACCATGTCAGTGCAACCATCTCGAAGAAGGATGGAAGTCTCACTTCATTGAAACTTCACGACCAGGAGTTCCTCTCCAGGGCAGCACAAATCGAGGGATATACCGATAAACCTTACAGGGAACCATGTTGGAATCTCATGCGGGAATGGAACAACCACCCTAAAGGATGGTTCAAGCATGCAACCGAGGTGACCATCACCGAGAAAGGACCGGTTCGGTGGACTGTTAGGGCATTGCACGAATTCGGGTCGGGATCCACGGCCTGCATGGATTATTCCATTCACGTGGATGGAACATTCGTGGACGTGACCATTGCACTCGATTTCCACGAAAGGGAAGCACTTCTCAAGTATAACATCCCGCACGCGATCAAATCACGAGAAAGTATCGCAGAAACGTGTTATGCAACATCTTCCAGGAAGAACGAGCCTACCGCAAACCATGACGTCCCGCGGTGGGAGAAATGGATGCATTCATTCGTCACGCAGGAAAACGATGATGGAACCCGGGGCTTTGCAATCATCAACGATGGTAAATATGGATTTGATACGCTCGATGGAAGTACGGGTATTTCCATCGTTCATGGACCAGAATATCCTGGCACCAATATCGTGGCATGGGCAAGGGATGAGAGAAAGGAACGCGTGAAGAAGGACTTGGGAGAACCACCCACGCACGCGGACCAAGGTTACCATCTCAACAGGTTACGGTTATACCCGTACGAGGGCTCATGGCGGGAAGGAAATGTCCACATGATGGCACATGGTTTCAACTTGCCAACCCCGGTACTTGTACATGATGTCACCAGCGGGTTTAGGCCAAGATCCATCACGGGGATTCATGACTTTGGAGCCTCCCGGGACATGATCGAAAAAGCAATTACTGAATCAATGAAGCGTGAGACATGGATCAAGGCAGAACCCACGACCATCGAAGTCACGGTGCTGAAGAAATCTGAAAATCTGCCTTCGTTTCTTGATCCCGCTCTTGGGCAGGTTGATGGAATCATTATCAGGGCGGTGAATAATATCGATCAGGTGGTGGAAGGAGCCATCAAGGTCAATGCCATGATTTTTGCCCAAGGAAGCGGTATCTTTGAAACCGATTTACTTGAACGAGTGCCCCGCCCGCATGCTACACCTTTGGAAACGAGCACGATATCCCGCGCGCCACACGCAAAGTTTATAGAATTCTCCACGTCCTTCAATCCACACGAGATTAAAACGTTCAAGATTGTTCCCAATAAACTGTGAGATAACCCCAGCCTGAAGGCTGGGGCTTCCGACCTGGACTCATGGCTGGAGCTCACCGCGAGTGCATCGCTGCTTCTACCACGAGCAAGCCCCTACATCGCGGCAAATCCTCCGGTTGCTTTCGGGAAGCGGTCCAGGAACGATTCCCCGGTCACGGGGGGTACGGCAATTGGAAATCGTGGTCGCCGTTCTCGGTGTTCAGCAGGAACACGACCATGATGTTGATCGCCGGGGTGAGGTCGAAATCCATCCGATTCCACAATTGCAGTCAATCATTCTCTCGGAAAGCCGCGTGATAATGCCC
>WJJB01000164.1 GCA_014729935.1 Candidatus Bathyarchaeota archaeon
ATGATTTCTTCAGGAAAGGTAAAGATTTTGCCATGCTCGACGTGGTGGACAGGATTTTCACTTACGAGACCACCATCTGGTTAGACGTTAAACCTGTTGCTTGATAATCTTGATATGCATCAAGATTCATGATCAGTTACGAATATGTCCCTGTATTTTGCTTTTACTTTATCAAGTAAAGTTTTCCTCTCGTTGTCGTCCATGTTGCTAAGTTTTTCCCGTATTTCATGGATTTCCTTTAGGGATTGCTCTTCCTTTACGACACTAACTCCTCGGGTGTGCATATTATCACGCCATTCTCGTTTAATCTTGAATTAATTACTATCACGTCGAATTTCGTTTTCTCTGAAATGATTCATGAAATCCGTTCAAGGTTGTAATTACCAGGCGTCAATAGAATGGTTCCAGGTTCTTTTAGATCCTTTATACATGATTCAAGATTGTTTTCGATTAATTCAAGGATATTTTCAGGAATTGATGGGTGTACTTTCACGTAAATGATTCGTGCTTGTTCTTGGATGTTCTTCTTGAGATCAAGGAAATCTGAATCAACCGTGATGAGAATTGCATTCTTATCGATGGCAAGGTTTGCAACGGCACCGTTTCGTAATTGGCGCTGGTTCAAATCTTGCAAAGTTAATACTTCATGCCCCTGTTCCGTAAATAGTTCTTGATGAGAAAAGGAACCCCCTCATCTAGCAAGAAAATCAAGTTTGCATGCTCTCCTGCTCCAGGTATTTTTTTAGGTCTACTTCCTTCAAGCTCCTTTGCAGATATTCACCCAATTCTAGAACTTGAAGGATTACCTCATTGGAAAGTGTTGGATATTGTTCCTTGATTTGCGCGATCGAGTATCCGTTACCAGCCATGTCAAATATGATCGACACTGGAATCCTGGTGCCCCTAACCACGGGTTTTCCACCGAGAATTTCAGGATGTGTCTCGATCACGTGTGTAGTAGACTGATTAGATGCCATAGCCTTGTCCTGTAATGTATTTATTAATTAATGAGACTCAAGAATAGCTAGGAAATACGAGTAAATATGTTTGTCGCTCACCTTTATCCCCCTTTCAACCAATCATTTTTTCATTCCAAAGAAGAGTTTGACAAGATCGAATTGATCAATGAAATCTTGCTAGGTTTTGCCACCAAAAAGTTGTTTTTCTAGGTTTTGCCAACCAAAAGTTGTTTTTTCACCCGACATTTGGTTTCGTGTCGATGAAATGTTGTTTTTCCGGGGCAGGAGAAGACCCCGTTTTCATAGAAATGTGCCAAGTAAAAGTTGTTCAAACAGGAATAGTTAATGGTGAAACTCTGGCGATATCCACTCGAAATCACGGAACTTATTGGTGAAACTCGAGGAAGATATCACTGAAACTTCTTTACATTCCGGAAGTTATTGCTGAAACTTTTATACAGGTTGGGAAGATAAGGGTGAAACTTCTTTACCAAATCATTAGATATTCTCCACATTGATTATTTTTAGTTTATGATTCAATATTCAAGTTATTTCTAATAAGGCGAGGTGGATCATTATATTTGTGTTTGTGATTGCTTCCATTTTTTCAATTGGATTGTGCAACTTAACATTATAGCCCCTCTCTTTTAATGTGTCTGTCCGCTTTTTGATCTTTTTTCCCCTGCGGCTTATAACAAGAGGATCATCCTTTTTCACGGGTTTGTGCTTGATTCCAAATTCTTTTTTCAAATATTTTGGAATATCTCCAGAACAATACATGTTCTCGTATTTTGTATTTTCATTCACCTCATCTTTTTCAGTTTCGTTTAAATTATCCGTGAGAATCGCAAACAAAAAGAATTTATGTACATCTACGCTAAAGGGGTCGATTCCAAGAAACCCTCTGTTTTTAAATCCCTTTAACTGTAACTCACTGAAGGGAACACTTAATTTTAGAAGATCTTGAGGGATTGCATCCTTAATACCGCTTTTGAGGCTAAAAGTATTACTGAATTCACCGGGATGGCCCTCCTTCTGATGGATGCAATCATGGCGATCTTGTGCATTGTGGGCTCTATCGGGCTGGGCTTGCAGGCTTTGGCGCAAGAAAAGGGATTGATAAATATGCACGGGAAGCCATATATTGAATACCTGAGGCGAACGGGGCGTTTCCTACCTCGGGCATCTAAGAAGGCGGGGGATTGCGATTGAGGTTCGAGGGTAGTTCAATTTTTCTTGTACACGGGTGAACACGACATGGATGACACGAGCTTGAAGTAGCGCTTCACGCGAGGGTAATGATATTTGAAAAAATACAAATGAGGTTGCTTATTCCTTGAAAGATAACGCACCATGTTGGGTTCGATGAAACAATGAACAAGGTGAAACACGGGAAGGAGGGCACGGATATCCCGTTCGAGGCATATAATGGTACTGAATCATTCATCTTCGCCAGTTATTCCCACAAGGATAAAGAAATCGTGTACCCGGAGCTATTTCGCCTGTACAATGTAGGATACAGGATATGGTATGATGAGGGGATTATCCCGAGCGATGAATGGTTGGTGATAATCCCGGAAAAGATAGAGCAATGCGCGTTCTTTGTGGTTTTCATATCTGCGTCATCAATCCTTTCAAGATACGTGAAGAGGGAAATTAACCACGCTATTAAACACGATAAGCCTTTTCTCGCTGTATACCTGGAGAAAACATCCCTGCCCAAGGACTTGGATTTCCAAATAAGCATATACCAACACATGAACCTATCAAATTCCCGAAACTGTGACCATGTTGAGATATTCGAACAGGTCCTTCCGGATAAGCTGAGGGGCAACCCGATCCCACGGGAAGTTGAACGAACGATTACGAGTCGCGAGCAATTACACGAGCTTTTCCAACCTGCCAATAAAGCAGGCAATTCAATGAATGATAACGGTGACACCAATCTCCCTTCCAAGGCTCGAGCGATCAGGTCAATTATCCAAGAGGGAACCTTGGTGAGGGATGAGATCTCGCTTCTAATCCCACGAAGTATTCCAACCAAGCATTTAGGAATCTTAATTCATGATTGCATATCTCCCTTCAACGTTCACTTCATTGGTTCACAGGAAACCGGCGAAAGGAACAAAGATGGCATTCCCATGATCTTGGAACTGTGGTATGCAAGCCGGGAAGATCCGAGTGATGGAGATGATGATATCATTATTCTCATTGCAGCATATAGTCTCCACCATGGGGTCATCAAGTTTGCCGCCCATGCACCCCGGAAGCATGATGTAGCTGGTATCTTGGCGGAAATCAAGGGGATATACAAGTACAGGATTCCAAGCGGGGAGGATATCGTTGAATTACGCTGTCCTTATTGCGGTGCTCCTTTGGGTGACGTGGCTCCTGATGGCAAAGTATTCAGGTGCCTGAGCTGTCTCGAAGTGATCAATTTTTCATGAACGAACCATCCCATTCCTTGGGATGCTCAGTACCACACCATCATGACCGCTAGGAATCCCAGGGATAATAGGAAGTGGAGGGTGGCATAGGACCCCCCTACCTTAAACAGGTATTTGTAGGTGAAGCCAGGAATATTATTTCGCTTGGCAATGGTGAGGGTCATGATATCGCAGGCAGCACCTTGGGGAAGGAAATTACCACCAAGATTTACACCGAGCAATAACGCGGTGCTTAGCGGGACCGCCAAATTGGAGAATCCCGGTTGAAGCAACAAGCTTTCGATGATTGGGAGGAACATAAGCGTCACCGGGGCGTTGGAAATGATTGCCGACATAGCACTCGATATCATGAATATCAGCATCACTGCAAGTAATGCATTTCCCCCGGACATCGCATTGAACCCCGCCGAGACGGCTTGCAGGAATCCCACTTCAGGGCGTGAGAGAATGCCAATTAAAATAAACAAGGATGTAAAGAAGAATATGATTTCCCATTCCACTTGCTTGATCAATGCATTGAATTGCCCTTTATTTGCCAGTAAAAGACCCATGGCACCAAGAAGTGCGGCGAGGTAAGATTCAGGCGTGATGATGATGAATGCGAAAAAAGCGAAAGTTAAGCCCATGTTCATCTTGAAGCGCTTGGCATGTTTCTTATCGATGACCATGCTTGGCGTGAGGATGGTGAGTAAGGTGGATTGCCGTTGCTTGTCTGCAGGAACTTTATTTCTTATCATGAGCAAATCTATGGAGACCGTAGTGATGGTGAATATGATCGCGAAAAATACCCATAAATGAGTGATATAGTATGATAAATCAAGCGAGCGGGCGGTGGATATGATGATGTTCTCGGAGCTGCTGAAAGGCGTGATCAAGGAACCCAAGTTGATGTTGATGGTCATGCCAAGGAGATAGGGAGTTGGCTTGGTATCCAAGATACCACAAATCCGGATGATGAGTGGTGCGAAGATGATGGACACGGTCACATCGGCGATTACCGCCGCAAAAAAGGTGGTCGTCATGCAGAACACGTAAAATAGCAAGCGAGGGTTTCCACGGGTGAGGCGGATCAGGCGGATGGCAAGATATTGGAATATTCGCTCCCGCTCGATTATAGTCACGGTAACCTGCATGGAAAAAATATAAATCAATGCCTTGAATTCGATAAAGCCCAGGACCATCCCCTTGATATCACCTGCAGGTTGGAGCAGCTGGACGAACAGGATGCAGGCAATGGTTGCACATGCTATGCTAATGGGAACGTAATATCGGGATAACTTCTCGATGCTGAAGGATACGATGGAAATCAAGAAGGCTGCCATGGTTAGCACCAATAACAGCATTGTCATTGTTGCCACGGTTATCAACTTATCATGGGCGAGATAAACTGCGCGTTGGATTGCAGGATTTCCTGCTTGTTTAATATTGAGATCTAGTAGCAGAGATATTTAATTTGCGTGCAAAACATGGGATGCATGGTTGCTTGTTCTTCCATGACTTCCTCCCACGGCTCGATGATAATGCTTGCTGCTTGCTTACCTTCTTGTCATGGCGGAGTAATAACTTGATGACACCGTGCTAGACATATCTCAAGTCGCGTTCAATCCTGATGCTGGAAGCTTTCAAGATCTCGCCAATCATGCCCGGGTAATCAAGTCCTGCGAATTTCGCCATTTTTGCCAAGTGGCCATCCCAACACCAGCCGGGATTGGGATTAACCTCCAACAATCTCGGAATACCATTTTCATCAAGGCGCCAGTCGAATCGTGCGTAATCCCTGCACTCCAAGCGCGAGAATAACCTGGTTGATGCATCCACCATCAACAATCGGGTTTCACGGTCTAGGTGCGCTTCCCGTGAGGTGATTTGCCAGTAGGGGGATGATGGGTCCCATTTTGCCTCGTAACCGCACAATCGGGGTAGGGATGGGGGGAGGCTCGAATAATCCTCCTCGATGATTGGCAACACCCGCAT
>WJJB01000165.1 GCA_014729935.1 Candidatus Bathyarchaeota archaeon
CCTCATTGGTGGTCGATAATTCCACGATGGCATCAAGAATCGCAGGAAGATCCGAGCCTTGCAATTTACCATCCCTGATTTTCTTCTTTATTTGTTCGATAAGAGCCATGTTGCATCAGTGTTCTCTTGTTTCCCGCGTATTTTATCTTTTGCTGGAATGAGTCTTGCATCCTCCCGAAGAATCTCGAGATGGGCACTCCAGACGAATACCCCCACGAGAATGCAAGAAACCTTGAAAAGGAGGAATAACCTATCCGGGTAGATTACGTTTATTCATTCATATGCCTGTCCACGAGGCGGGGTTCATTATGGAAGCTTTTCAAGGAAGCCCCAACGCAATGAAGGAAAAATAACACGTCCCATTGATTCATCATGCCATTCACGTGCTTCCACACAGTGCACGACGCGGTACCTCGGTCGACACCTATTACTTACGGTTACGATGCATCACGAAGGACGATGGACCTGGTGCGCACTTGGACTGGCCGGCAGTTCATCCATTCTGGTAATTGGTGGAATATAACGCCGGAAAAACGAACAAAAGAAATTGTGCTTGAAGCACAAGTCAAGAAAATAAACAAGCACGTGGTGGGATTAATGTCCATGAACGTGCAACCTGGAAATGAGCCCATGTATTGGATCAATGATGATTCCACGGGAGAACACATGCAAGAATGCCTGGCGAATGCCATCCACGCACGCGATGAATTGGAAAACCAGGGGATTAATGCGCCACTTTATTGCGCGTTGCAACCCTCTACAAAAACCATGGCTGAGATCTGGTTCCAAAAAGCGATCGATAACGATTTCCAGCATCTTTGTGTTGGCGTGAGCGAATTCCTCAGGTCTCCAAAATACAGGAAGGAAGGGATAGGGAGGATATTCGAGTTCGTTATCACTGCCCATAATGTGCTCGGGGATACTGGCAAATTACACCTCTCTGGCTTGATGAGTTATGCGATGCTTCCAGTCGTAGCCAGGCTTGGCGTAACCAGCACGGATGGCTCAACTCCCGTCCAATCCGCACTTGCATACGGCTCGGTTTTCACTCCCGGTACGGGCAGGGGAACGAGAGCCAGCCAGTTGATCGAAAAAAACAGGGATGCGGGATGGAAATGTGATTGCATGGTGTGCAATGGCTTGGATCTCGAGTCGGTGCAGGATGCCATGCAGGATCGCTCAAGCAGGGTTCAACATAATATTCATGCGTGGACTGATCTCGTGGATGAAATCAATCACGCCATCTTGCCAAATCCTTCAAGATGGTTTCATGAACACGAGGAAAGCATTTCCAAGACAATGCGACGGTACTGGATGCGGGCCACAAGTTTACTGGACTCATCTACATGATTAGCAAATAGAGAATGAGATGGGAAAAAAAGGTGGGAAAAAAATCATGTAGTGGTCTTGGCAGGGGGATGGTAAATCCTAAACGCACCCTGTTTCTTGAGGTGATAGATCTCAGACAGCACGTGGTTTTGGGACTCCTTTCTCCCAGCTTGTGCGTAGTTCAACAGGGAAGACATGTAGAATGCCTGTTTCTCTTCTTGAACCGCCTCCGCCACCTCGAATAGCGCCTTGCCAAGCCCCGATTTGATATCTGACTTCTGGATGTCAGGATTGACAACCAAGGGATACACCATGGTAATTTCAAACGCATTTTCAATGAGAACATCAACGTTTGCGAATTCTTGGAGATTTCCCCGCCACTTTTGCAGGTTGTATCGGCTTTCAAATGCCTCGGTAAACGATTGAAGTTTCTCCCTTACATTATCTGTGGGGACACCATCCAATATCAATGCGATCCTGACATGTAAACCATCTTGAATAAGGATCTTGAAGTTCTCATAATCGAAGAGGATGGTTTTCTTCTCCCGGTCCATTCCAGGTTTCCTTGGGCCCACTTCCTTGCTGAACGTGGCAATGGCAGTTAAAAAGCCTGAAATGAGATCAGCATCCAATTGCACCTTGGAATAGGACCTATTCACGACACAAGCCCCGCTATCTTTCACGATGACTAATAAATGCTGTATCTTGACGATATCACGAATTTTATCTGCGTCGTGTTCCCATCTCCTTCGTTTTCGAACTTTCGCATTATGCCTGTAGAAACTGATGGTAATGATGGCTATCGCGGCGATCATGATATACATCACGTTGTCAGATATGAAATCCAACACGTATTCTCCCTTGGTGAGGATCATAATCATCACGGTGCTGGAAATCTCGCTTGATTTGAACTTCGGTTCATCATCTGAGTAAGAGAGCGAGAACATGAAAGCATCCCACGTTGTATTTAATGGAATGGTAATGGAAGCAATGCCTTGTCCATCAGTGATGGCTGAATATGAAATCTCCCTGAGAGATCCATTTGATAACTCCACCTCTATCGTGAACATGATCGTCTTATTGACCATTGCAGACAGGTTGCTGGTGTACGATAATTTTCCAGAAAGGACATGCGAGTTGCCAACAAGTTGCTTCGCCTTTTCGTCTCCCGCAATGATCTCCAAGGTACTTTCAATGCGAGAGATGTTGAAATCGCTCGTTGTGGCCATGAGATCCGTCCCGTTGGACCATATCATTTCATACAGGTATTGATCGGTGTAGGTAAGAATGTCATCGGGAGATATCGCTATTGAATAATTATTGGCGGGAGAATCAAACAGCGTGGTGGATGTATTGGAATATCGTGTGGTTCCTGCATCGTCAAGCACCGTTTCCCTCCACGTGAATTGATCATAATTCTCATAGGTGACGTTCAGCATGATCATGTCCAAGGTCCACCAAAAAACATTCAATACCGGGATGATTCCCGATGCATTTACCATGATTCTCACGGTCGAATTCACTTCATCGAACATACCTTGAAGATTACCGCTCATGGTGGCAAGATTGATGATGGTAAACATGTCACCTGGGGTTCCATTTATTGTGGCGCTGACGGGTTCGTACATTCCCGAACTCCAGTTGTATGCCTGCACCGTGAGATTGTCGATCCCGTTGGTATAATTAAACCCAAGCAATCCAGTATCCACCCTGATGGAATACCCCGAAGGATCGTACGTGACGTCGGTTTTGTTAATCGTCCTCAAGAAGAATTCCACCGTGTTATTGTCAGGATTGATGATTTCCGAGAGATTCGTCAACCCAACTTCCCAGCCATTTTCCCAGTACAGGTACGAGTCATTCTGGAAGCCCGTCCGGTTCACCACGGCATCCAGCTCGAAGAAATTGCCGCTGGATTGATTTTTCACGTGAATTGATTGCTCATTATCTATCTTGCTGAAATTTGTAACCACTGCAAGGGTGAAATCCATGATTTCCTCCCTGGTGATATAAGTTTCGTTAAATAAAATCCTGCAACTCAGGTTGAAGTAAAAATCTGCATACCTGTTTTCCGACAGGTTGTACGTGAAATTGGTTATTATCCCATTGTAATCATATTCCAATATTTTCTCTTGGGCATCCTTGATTGGGATTCCCTCTACATTCCAATTATCAGGATTCTCGGGCATCGACGCGTTGTCTATATAACCAAACCAGTAACTCCTATCCATGCCGCTATGATCGAGGTGTACCTCGAGCCTTTCGAGGTTTTCTTCCTTGAATCCAAGCCCCGTGTCCACGTGGAGATCAAATTCAACACTGGTCGTGCCTTCCCCCAAGATATCTCCCGTGATAATTTTTTCCAGCAACTTCGTGTAATTTTTCACTGATAATTCCGTGAATTCGATTGCCTTGGCATCTTGGCGCCTGATGCTAGCGTTACTGGTGCCATTCGGGAATCCCGAGTTGATGGTAAAGGAGCTCACCCCTCCCTCATAATCACTTCTAAGGGTCTCGTTTTCTCCATTTGGACCCCCGGTTATCGTCACGTTTCCCGTGAGTAATTGGTTGTAATCAATTACCCCCGTTTCCAATTGAATCTCACCTGGAGTGAATTCAGAGGTGCATGATAACTTCCAATCACCTGGAGTGATGTTAGCGGCGATGAAAGACTGGTACTTGAAAGGGGGTGGGAAAGCAACCGTCGTGTCATTCCACGCGATACCGCCTCCGGTTTCATTCGTGAAATCGATGATGTTCCAAGAAAATGGAATATGAACTTGCAATGCGGCGGTTTCATTACCGTCTTGTTGAAGATAATCAACCTCGTAGTCCATGGTCCACGTGACATTACTTGATCCAGATGCAATATCACAGGTGACGTCAGGCGTGATTTCTTGCCCGATCATGAAATTCCCCTCCAAATCAAAGGTCACTGATCCCGGGGCGATCTCACTCCATCTGCTAGTGATGTCATATTCCACTTGGTTTCCTGATGGATACTTCTCATCCATACTTAGCAGTCGCCCCGTGCCATTATCCACATCGGAGACGAACTTCCCGTCCACTTTCAATCCTATATCAGAGGGTTTCGGGTGACTGGAAATTGGTTCCAGCTTGGTGATCACGCAAAAATCAACGTCCGGAATCTCAACAGTAACAAGCCTAACAAGATTCTCATTCCCCGAGCCAATTTCGCTACTCTGCGCGGAAATCGACGCATATACCTTCCCATAATCTTCGGCGATTCCCTCATTGTCGGGGGAATAGAACCAGTAATGGTGGGGTCCATTATTCATTGGCATTAATACTGCAAGGAAGAAGTGGTAGTACCCCTCGTAAAAAAAAGTTTCACTCGTATTTAGGAGAACCCTGGGCATGGTGACATTCTCCCAGTGTGAAAGGTACCGCCGTAATGGTTCCGGGTCCTCTTCCTGCATTGGATTTATGGACACATTCGTGCCTGGAACTTGCTGATCAGGGATTGGTTCCTGCGAGAAAAGATCCGGGGTGGAATTGAATAGCGAAACGGTCCAATTAACTGGTGGTGAAATAATATTCAGGTATTGAATGAATATGTTCACCCAGGGAATGTAACAATTCCCCGGTATTTTTAGCTGCTGGAAGATGAATACATTATAACTATCATTGGATTGAGCGGCATACGCGGCATACGGTTCGATTATGAGACTTATATTGTCAGCCGTGATATTATCAAACAACATCTTCGTTGAGGTTATCGGCATGGTGGTGGGAACGGAATATTCACTCTCGTCCGTTAAATTCTTCGAGAAATCTTTCACCTGGTAGGAGATTATCGACGGAACGGTGGAGGCATTCCAAGAAAACGATCTATCCCTATTAATGATGGATGGAGCAATGGAAGAAGCAAATGCGCCAGATCCAGCATTCATGAGTGGGTTCGTGCACAGGGAGAAGGTAACCATCCCTCCCAAGATTATCATCGAAACCAGGTGGTGAATTGAAGGTATGCGTTGGATTTTCATTGAGATCACCATTAATTTGTCATTTCACATTAAACCATGTACCGTGCATGCAATGGTCTTGAACCTTATATATCCTTGATCCCCAAGATAATCATGATTCAATAGAGCATGGAGAATGATCTTTTTTACCATTACGAGGTATCATTACTAGAAGGCATATATTCATCAGAGGTCACACGAACATGAAAATTGGAGTAATCTCAGACAGTCACGACCATATGGATCACATCGAAAAATTCGTCACCATGGCAAGCAAGGACCAGTTTGATATGGTCCTGCACTGTGGCGATTTCTGCTCACCATTCGTCGCCAGGAAGTTCACCAATCTCCCGAAAAATGTCATTTTTCACGGGATTCGAGGGAATAATGATGGAGATATCACTCACTTGAATCACACCTTTTCCAATATCGGCAAAATAAAGGAAGGACACCAGGTTATGGACATTGAAGGTAAAACGGTATTGATGTTGCATGGCCACGCCATTTCCGAGGAAATGATAGTAGATATTGCAAAGGAAAACAGGTATGACCTGGTGCTTTATGGTCACTTTCATCACACGCGAAACGAGCAATTTGGGTCCACGCTGTTGGTAAACCCGGGAGAGTCTTGCGGATACCTGACGGGGGAGGCAACATGTGCCATCGTGGAAATACCCAAGACGGGGAAGGTAACAGCTGAAATCGTAAGCTTAGTTTGAGGCAGGTAGGTCCGGCCATTACTAGCTTTCCCCCAAGAACCACGATTGACGGCTTCCCGGCACGTGGCTGACGCACACGGAGCCACCCAGTCACCAGCCAACGGGGGGATGAATGCTCCACGACCTGAACGTGACCCCCGAAGTCACGGTGGTCCATTCGGATTCCGGTCGAGTTGCACGCGTGTCATCGCCACGCGTTGAACGGGAGGGCTGGTTATTCATGAAGGTGCATCGATTTATCTCCCTTGATGGCTGCACCGTGGATGCGATCCTTTATGCGCTCGACGCGGTCCCTATCCCCCCGATTGCGAGGAGGCATTCGTCCCCCGGGCCCAGCACCTGGCGGTTACCAGCCACGCACCCTGGGGCATGCATCCGCACTTGTCTTGCGGTCTGGCATCATGTATCGCCTTGCCGGTGAAACATGGTTCCACATTCCATTATACAGCCTCTTGGCATGCACTAGCACGCCCTAAATACGCTAAGGGAGCGGTTTTTCTTTCGCAAGGTGGATAAAGAAAAAGGAGTTTGACAGTTACAAGAAATGATTCTTCTCAAGAACACTTTTTATGAATTCGGCTTTCAGGTCTGCTAGCCTGCGTTCCAGCAATTCTTCCCGTATATCCTTGGGCTCGTAATCCAAGTTATTGAGCTTCACGCTCAGGATCTCGCGGTTAATGATATCACGGCTCATGAAGATGTAATCGCATTTCGAGCACACGTGATAATTGCGCTTGTTGGTTTTGCCGCACACGGGACATTTCGATACTTTCTTCCTGCTTGTCCTCCAAATCGCGTTGACCATGACCAGCATCAATCCAAGGATGATGACCATGATGAAATCCTGGGTGTTATTGAACAGGTTTTTCAGGACACCGAGATTCCACGTGCTGAAATCGGTTAATTCAAGGCCAGCGTTTTGCAAGAAGGTGAAAATGATGAACCCGAATAGTAAATCAACAAATATCGCTGCAGGCGCTGCAACATTTAGAAATACCTTTTTCGGCATTAAATTCTTGTATTTTGGAATGGCTGTCTTTCTCTTGGCTTCAAAGGCATCTGGCCCCCCGCTGCCATCATCTACGAACATTGGGATGTCTTCTTCGTCTTCGGGAGGTAACAGGGAACCGCCAATATCATCATCAGGGAGTAAGGACACGTTTTTTGGACACCACTGGATATTTTTAAACAAGTGAACCCAAAATAACACCCAGTAACGTTCTTGGTATCTTGGGTTGTTCCAAGCAACAGCGAATGCAAAGATCGATAACACCGCGATACCAATAACCGGGCTTTTCTCGAGTCAAATAAGGTTAAGAGATTTAATAAGTATTCAGAGAGAATTTTAAAAGCTGCTCATGAGGCAAGGGACTTCACGTCGATCGAGATCGAACGAGGTGTTCTTAACTACCAATGTCACATATTAGGATGATGTGAAATGAAAAAGGCGACACTCGTTGCACACAGGGGTTTCCGTGTTGGTGTGGACGAAAATACCATTGAAGGTTTTAGGATGGCAGCGGATCTTGGCATGGACTTTATCGAGCTGGATGTGCGGCTATCCATGGATGGGCGTATCATCGTGATCCATGACGATACGATTGATAGGACTCTTGATGGATCTGGAACCGTTTCGCACCTGCAACTTGAAGAATTACGTGCCTTGAGAACCCGGGGGCGCCGGAAGGAAATTGCCATCTTAGATGAAGTAGTCTCACTCTTTCAATCAGAGATTGGTTTCATGGTGGAGCTAAAAGGAGAAGGCACGCCAGAAGCCGTGGCATCACTCGTCGAAAGGGAAGAAATCCATGATGACGTGATTATATCATCACGGTCTCTACGTTTATTGAAGGAGTTCATTTTTCATGCGGGGGAGAAATTGGTTCGCACGTGCTTGAATATCACGAAGTGCGAGGAATTCACGCTAGAACAATTCATATCGAGCAAGGATTATCATGACCTTCCAATACCATTAGACATGATCTCACTTCGCTCCAGCTTGGTTGCTGAGAATTTTATTGAAAAGTGCCATGAATTCAACATCGATGCATATTGCTGGGATTTCATGGATAAACGCAATTCCCTCTCGCGTGCCACGCAATTGTGGGAAAACGGGATGGATGGGTTTCTGCTTGATGATCCTGAAATGGCCCGGAATTTCAAGAACTTGTTTCATTAGACGATGTTCCACTGGTTATGTATTCATGTATCTCCTTTGCTGCCTTTTTCGCATCCCCCATGGCTGAGATCACGGTTGCGCCGCCGGTTACCGCATCACCCGCTGCGAACACGCCTTCCATCGTGGTGCGCTGGCTTGCATCCATCGCCACTATCCTTCCCCTTCTCCCAGTCTCAATATTGCATGTCGATGATGTGCAAATCGTATTCACATCGCTGCCAATGGCAATGATCACCATGTCAGTGTCCACCTTCTCGAATTTGCCCTCCACGGGCTCGCATGATGCACGCCCAGAGGCATCGAGGCAACCAAGCGTCATTTCCTGCAGTTTCATGGAGACCAAGCGGTTTTCTTCATTCCCAATCAACGCGACTGGATTGCGCAAGAAGCGGAATTGGATTCCCTCCTCGATGGCATGATCTATCTCGGCACTGCGTGCAGGCATTTCCTTCACGGTTCTGCGGTAAAATACTGTCACCGTGTCTGCACCGAGCCTTAGAGCAGTTCGGGCGGAATCCATCGCCACGTTACCACCGCCGATCACCGATACGTGACGGCCAACCGAGATGGGGGTATCGTACTCGGGAAAGTTATATGCCTTCATCAAGTTGGTCCTGGTTAAAAATTCGTTGGCGGAATACACACCCACCAAGCCCTCTCCCGGGATACCCAAGAATCGTGGAAGGCCGGCACCAGTACCAATGAAGACCGCCTTGAATCCATCATCGAGTAATTCTTGAATTTCAACGGTCTTCCCTACCACGGTATCAAGTTCTATTCTAACTCCTAGATTCTCCAGGAATTCTATTTCCCTTTCAAGGACATCTTTCGGTAACCTGAATTCCGGAATGCCATAGACGAGCACGCCTCCCGCTCGGTGAAATGCCTCGAAAACCGTCACTTCGTGACCAAGACGAGCAAGTTCTCCTGCCGCGGTTAATCCCGCGGGTCCCGATCCAATAACCGCGATCTCAATACCAGTTCGAGGTGGAGTCTCTATTACGACTCCGGTATCATGCATGGCATTCCAATCAGCGATAAATCGTTCAACGGACCCTATTGCCAACGGGGTGCCATTTTTTACTTTTCCCAAGGTACAAACAGCCTCACATTGCATTTCCTGCGGGCAAACTCTTCCAGTAATGGCTGGAAGCGTGTTTTTCTCCTTAATGATTTCCAATGCCCGTTTAAACTCGCCCTCCACCACGAACGTCAAGAAGGCGCGAATGTCAATCCCAACGGGGCATCCGTCAATGCATGGCGTATTCTTGCAATTTAGGCAGCGAGATGCCTCCAATCTTGCATGATTCTCGGAAAATCCAAGAGCGACCTCGTTGAAATTACCTATTCGCTCACCCGGGTCTTGGCATGGCATTTCTTGCCTGCTTGGATGCTTGCTTGGCATGCTTTAACCTCACTTGCACTTTTCAACTTCTTGTACTGCTTGCTTGCACTTGCATTCCTTCTTGAAGTGTTCCAACGAGATTGCTTCTTGCTCGTGAAACCGTGAATTCCTGGAAAGTAACTCGTCAAAATCAATTTGAAATCCATTCATGTCTGGCCCGTCAACGCAACTAAACTTGGTGCCATCCGTGGTTGAAACCCTGCAGCTCCCGCACATGCCAGTGCCATCAACCATGATGGCGTTGAGTGAAACTATGGTGGGGATATAATGCGGTCGTGTAACCTTAACCGTGTTAGCCATCATGATCAACGGGCCAATGGAAATAACCCGATCAATTTCCCTGCCTTGTTCAATCTGTGATTCCAGTGCTTGTGTCGTGAAGCCATGAAAGCCACGGGAACCATCATCCGTGCAGATGATGAGCTCGTCCGACACCGTTTCCATCTTGTCTTCCCAGAAGACCAAATCGCTTGATCGAAAACCGAGGATGGAGATCACCTCATTCCCTCCATCCTTGAATGCTTTCGCCTGTGCATGAACGGGTGCAACACCACAGCCACCGCCAAGAAGAACCACTGTTCCATATTCTTGCACTTCTGCCGGGTGACCCAACGGACCTACCACGTGGCTCAATTGTTCACCTGCTTCCACCTGGGACAGTTGCAAGGAGGTTTTTCCAGAGACTTGATACACCAAGGTGATCCTTTCACCTACAGGATCCATGTCTGCCAAGGTTAAAGGTATCCGTTCCCCGTAATCATCAACCATGACGATCACGAATTGACCCGCAAGTCCCTTTCGCGCAATGCGGGGTGCTTCCAAGTCCATTTGCCAGATAATATCGTTCAATTGGGTGTTACTCAAGATGGTAACCATGCATCAAACCTCTTTTCCCGCGTTTTCACGGGAAGTTAAGCTACAGAAGGCGGGAACCCATTTAAAAATCGTGGTCATGAAACACTTGTGCCATCTTGTGCATCAATATCAAGTACCACGAATTTTCGTGTACACAAATACCTTCTACCCGATATATTTTTATACCCTAGACCTCCTATAGTTGATTGGAATACTCCATTGTCTTGTAGATAGTGAATGTCGAGCATCGATTCGGTTAAACTTGCCAAGCCTTGGAATGAACCATGCGTGAATAGGTGAGCCATACTGTGACCGTGCAATCATTGGTGAAAACCGTTCGGGTTAGCTGTCCCACGTGCAAGGAACACCAGGTGATTCAATGCGAACAATCTCTGCTCGAAAAAACCCAAAGCATCGCTGTTATCTTGGTCGAGGGGGAATGCGGCCATAAATTCCATGTTTTCGTTGATAGTAATTTCAAGGTGAGGGGCTACCAGGCAACGGATGCCGTGATTTGCGGAGAGATCATTTCCCGGGATTTCCAAGACGAGATGTTTGGCAGTGAAAATCAAGATGATGGACGCAATCAAGCGATTTGCGAGCAAGGCACGTTTACCTTGGAAGCCATCGAGAGGCAATACCGGGAAAGGCGCAAGAGGATTGAAGACATGATTTTCGCAATTGAGGTCCAGCATTTGGAGTTCAAGATGAGCGACGAAGAGTTAGAAACTCGAAAGGGACGCTTGAATGCCATCTTGGAAAAACTCGATAATGAGTATAATGCCTTTCTAGAAAGCATTTGAAGAAATTTAATCACCAAACATGCTTGCAGAATTCCACCACGTTCCTGGGCGGGATCATGTATCCATGCTCGTGCACCCCGCCTAACTTCTCGATCAAATGAGGATCCAAGGGATTGTCGTTCAAGTATACCATCTAGGCGGAGCAACCGCAAGTTAACCAAGGTGTCGAGACCAGTGATCTTCAGGATTTCATTGCTATCCAGGCGCAAGGATTGCATGCTTTCAAGGGAATCAAAGCCACGCATCACTTCTATCTTGCTTCCATTAAGGTATAGTTCCCATAGTTTCACGAGATATTCAAGTCCATTGATGTCTTTGATGAAATTGTAGTCCACCAAAAATATTCTTGATTGCATCGCGTGGAAACAAATCATGGAGGTTTTTCCAGTGAATTACTCCACGGGGCCAAGAATATGCCATGATGGGATGGGGAAATTCGAGCCGTGATATCAATCCCATGCATGTTCCCTACTAAATCCATGTCCAACCCGATGGAGCAGGTTTTCCTTCACAAAATAGATAAAAAGTAGGAGTTGATAAATTACACGGGATGAGTGATAACTTGAAATTGACCATCACGTGCCCTTCTTGCTCCAAGAAACAGGTGATCAAGGTACCTTGTAGCACGCTTGATAAAGATGGCAACATATCCACCGTTTCCATCGAGGCTGCGTGTGGACACCGGTTTCACGTGTTTATCGATGCCGGCGGGAAAATCAGGGGATATCAGGCATCGGATATCGTTCTTATCTCGGAAATCGTACAGATCGACCAAGAAATATCTTCCCTCCTAGGGAAGGAAAATACTATTCTCGGAAACAAGCATTCCATCAAGAACCATTATAATGAGCATGATTTCCTGCAGAATCTCGATTTGTTCTTCAAGAACAGGAACTACACCAACATGTATTCCCGGCAGGGGAACAACGCTGCCTTTGTTATCGAGGGAAAGAAGGGAAAACAAGTCATCAGCACTTCAGTGGACCAGATCAAGAAGAAATACAGCGTGCGCATCAAGCAGCTCGAAAATGCCATCATCAAGCTCCAAGTATCAACGAAAACAGGTTCAGAGGAAATATCTGAGGAGGAAATGGCCAGCAAGCGCCAAAAACTCGTGGAACTCAAGAAGAAATTGCAGGATGCCTTCAAGGATCTCGTGCAACCCACCCCGTGAATCCGCGTTTAGGCAATTACAAGTATCTCCCGAGCTTAAGGAGCATCCACGCACCAAGAGGGCCCTCGTTATGCTCGAATTCATGACCACCCGTTTCGAAGGTGATGTAATTTTCATCGCCCAATCCCAGCATTTCCTTGTTTTTCACGAAGTTCAGGTCATGATCCACGATGGAATCATCCTGCACGTGTGCCAAGAACACGCGCTGGCTGGGGTTCGGCATGGTCCCAAACATGTTCCCACGGAGGTCCATGTTCGATGGTGAGATCTGGCTCGCCCGCTTGATGAATTCATCCATTCTCACGCCTGTATTCTTCCTGATGCGCCACGCGATGAGCTTCCCAAACACTCGCAACCACCAAGGCCCATCTAGAATTCGCTTCTGGATATTTTCCCCAAGGTCGTGGAGTGCACATCCCGAAAGCAACACCTTCACCCTTGAATCCAAGATTGAACTACCACGCCCTAACTAACTAAAGGGCGTGGATTCTTCCTTCATCGACCACCGCCGTCCCCGTCGTGGATGGTTCATCCAACGGTTCGGGTCTTACACGATCTCCAGGAGCGTGACTTCCCGTGGTTCCCACGGTAGATGATTTGATGATTGTAACGTTTCGTTCTTCTCGAAGGATTCGTTTTTCCTCGCCGTCCAAGTTTGTAGCCGCGCTCACGTCCCGGTCGTGGTGCATGCCACACTCGGGGCACGTCCAATCCCGATCCGGGAGTTTTAGATGGTCGTGCTTGTAGCCACAATTCGAGCAGAGCTTGGATGACGGGTAGAAGCGATCCACCTTCGCGAGGTGCTTCCCTTTCCATTTCGCCTTGTATTCCAGCATTCGCGTGAACTCGCCCCACGAGAAATCAAGGGTGACGGTCTTGGCAATGCCCTTGTTGAACCTCTTCATCC
>WJJB01000018.1 GCA_014729935.1 Candidatus Bathyarchaeota archaeon
CCGGGGGGGATCATATCGAGATAGGCGTTCAGGAGCATTCCAGTCGAGCGTTTCATCATTCATGGGATCTTTCACCTTTCATGGAGGAACTTCAATCTCACGCTAGTGAAATAAGTCATCAAGCCATTTCAATCCTTTCCATCCTGATTGCCGCATTTGTCATTTTCATTACCGGTTAGAATCGCCCTGCGGTTGAGTTAGATCGGTTTGTTTCCCAATTCTTGGCGGTTCAGCAGGCGGTGCACCATCACTTGACCACCCTCGGGCCTCGTAATACTCGTCAAGCATCTTTTCATACGATTCCTTGTCGAGCCTGTGAGAATCACCGGTTCCATCCATGCGCGGGAGTGGTTCTGTGTATACACGCTCGGGGAGGTAATCATCATCCCGAGTAAATCCCTCCCGGTAATTGAATTGCCTACTTGCGGTGACCATGCGGGCGGCGATAGCCCTGAGGGACTCCACCGTTATCGATGCATCGAAGATGATATTATACATGCGAGCCATGAGCGGCCAATCCAAGATGCCCCTGATGAACTTGCACACGATGAAACTATCGATGAGCGCCATCTTGTCCTCTTGCTCGATCATTGGCTGAACCTTCCCCTCGTAGGATGTCCTGTTTGGTAGATCCTTCTCGATGCCATGGTATACAGATCGCAGGTGCGTGGGGCCCTCGGGAGCAACGCCATAGCTCAATGCGAAGCCACGGAAAGCCCGGGGATCATATCCAGCGAATTCCAAGCCCTTCACGTGCATGGCCAATCCCTTCAGCTTGTACTTCCTTTCCAAGAAACCTGTACCCATGGAAAATTCCTCCCCGATGCCCTTCTTTTTCACCATCATCTCCAGGAAATTGAGAACTTCTAGCGGTGCGTTATACGATATCTCGATATCTTTCAAGCCAGGAATGAGCTCCCGCCGTTTTGCTTCAATAGCCAAACCACATAATGAACCTGCAGAAATTGTATCGATACCCATCCTGTCGCAGTATTCGTTTATCTTTGCAATTGCCCGGATGTCCCTGATATCACACAACCCACCAAAATTCGCAATGGTTTCATACTCAGGTCCCTCGATCTCGCATTTAAATGGTCCTTGGGAAACCTCGACCAATTTCCCGCACGTGAATGGGCAATTCCAGCAACCAACCCTTCGCTTGAGGATTTGGGAGACGATTGCGTCAGCGTTGATGGACTCCCAGCCATCCGAATATCCTCTCGTGTAATAGCGAGTTGGAAAACACCCGAGCTTGTTAGCCCAATCCACGATCACTGGCGTGCCTAGTTTCCTGTAGACCCCCTCGCGCCCGTACACCAATGGATTATCCCTGAAGCGTTGCAAGACATCTCTCACGAGCGTCTTGAACTGTGCTTTCTTGTTCAATGCCGGTCGCTTGTTCCCCGAAAAAATAATGGCTTTCAAGTTCTTGGAACCCATCACCGCCCCTGGACCACATCTACCTGCGGAGTGAAACTTGTTATTTTGCACGTTTGCTATCAGGACTTGGTTTTCTCCTGCTGGACCGATGGTCAGCACGTCCAAGTCTCGATTTGTAGTCGCACCCAGTACATCACACGTTTCAAGGGTATCCTTTCCCCAGAGGGCTTCCGCACTCTTGATTTTCACATCATGCTCCCTGACATGTACTTGGACCGGTTCACTTGCCTTTCCCTCTATGATCACGCTGAAATGGCCACTGGCACGAAGCTTCTGTGCAACGCCTCCTCCCGAATAGCTCTCCGCGTATGTTCCAGTTAACGGACTTTTATACAAGATACCATACCGATTCGCGGTCGGGAAACTCGTGCCGGTGAGGGGACCGGCCACGAAAATGATCTTGTTTTTTTCCCCAAGAGGGTCGCATCTTGGCGGAATCTCATCCAGCAATAGCCGGGAACCCAATCCCTTTCCACCGATATATTCTCGCAATGTTGAAAGGGGAATATCTTTGGAATTGCATGTTCCGTCACTCAAGTTGATCCGGAGAAGCACGTGCTCGCCATTCATTGATCATGCACCTGAATTACAACCGGTCGAATTTCATTTACTCCTCCTGTACGCACTGTATCCTGGCAATACCTGGCGTTGGTGCTAAAGGATGCATGCCGGCTGCTTGATAAAAAGGTCCGAAGCTTTTAGTTGTTTGTTGTTTCTTACCACCAAGGGGTTTAACCTTCTTGGTGAGGAATCTCCCACGTTCACGGGAGGGTTGCATGGACATTTGGCACGCTAAACGATTCAGGCGAGACCCGTCTCGACATGCAGTCCTCCACCGTGGAAAAACTTGGAATGGCTTCTAAGAAAGCCACGCGTTCTCGCGGGGAACATTCACGGATTTAGCAACGCTTTCAAGATCATCAAGATGGCAATCACCATAATCATCGATGCAGCCATGGGTTTCAATCGCTTGGAACTGAGCTTCTTGCTCACGATTGCACCGATCTGTGCTCCTACCACCATGCCGATACCAAAGGCGATGGCAACCAAGTAATCCACCTGGCCAAGAGCTGCAGGATTCACGATCGAATTACCTGCGAAGGTTGCGAAGCTTGCAATTGCCGAGATAAGGATTGATGCCATGGAGGATGCAATCGCCATGTGTATAGAC
>WJJB01000166.1 GCA_014729935.1 Candidatus Bathyarchaeota archaeon
CACGAGTATATTGATCGATAGGGCATAAGAGAATGGTCCAGCCAGGTATCCAACATCTCTTTCGTCCTTTTCACCCATCATTTCGAAAATGGGCGTGCTTGGCTTGGAAATACGGGTGATCGCAAGGAATGAAGCAGAGATGATTAATGCCAGCCACGGGAAATTCAAAAAGGGAACGATGAAACAGGCAAATCCCGCCATTAAATGCACGAGTTTCCTGGCAAAATGGCCCGAAATCACGTCTTTCTTTTTCAAGATCATCGAAGTGGCGATAATCACACCCACGTACCCAAATCCCATGCCTAATAATAATACTTCATTCAACACGACGTTGCTGATGATACCACTCATGTTTTTTCACCTTGCTTGTTCCTTGTTGATTATCTAGCTAATTTTTAGTGATCCTAAAATCCTGCCAACATGTACGCGATCAATCCACTAAACGCCCCAAGTTTCAACATCAAGCTAGATCTTGATTGATTTCCTTTCGTCTCGTGTCCTTTCAAGAGGAAGGCTATCGAGCCCACTACAGCGCTATTTCCAATTATCATGAATACCATGAAAAAAATGCTATCAATCAGCGTGAATGCAGGGATGGTGAACGATGCTATCGCCAATATCGAAAAGATGATTGACATGCTGGATGCAACCTTCAAGCCCTTTGTATTGGCAACTGTCTTTATTTTAAATTGCCTGTCTCCCTCCATGTCCTCCATTCCCTTAACCAGCTCCCTGCTGATGAGAAGCAAGGAAGAAGTGACAAAAAAGAACCATACCTTTGACGGGATGGCGAGAATGTCGATCATGAACAGGGCACCAAATGGCATTCCAAAGGAAAATGATATTCCAACAATGATATTTCCTGGAAATCCAGAAGGCTTTCCCTTCCACGCGTAAAAATACCCGACGAACAGGAAGATACCGTTGAACAACGGGACAAATAATTGGTTCGGGGTCCAATATCCCACGATCATGGAGAGCACCAAGGATGATGCCGAGAGCACGAGGTAGTATCGAAGAGCACCCTCCTTGCTAATGGCACCCCGGGGTATTGGGCGTTCAGGCCGATTAATCCTATCTATTTCAATATCAAAATAATCGTTAATAGTGTTACTCGCTCCAGCAGTGATGAAATAAATACCGCAACCTAACATGACCAAGATGACGCCGTGTGTGGATGAAAACACGGCACTCGCCACGGGATTGGCTTGATGGTTCAACATCCCGATGATGATGGTGAGCGCTCCTAGGATGCAATTAACTGGTCGCAAGATCTCGATCCAAGGCTTAACGGTGTTACTTTCTTTTCGAGTCCGGGTGGTAACCGTGGTTCCATTCATGCAGGTCATCATTGTGGTGATCTTTTGATCGATCTCGAGTCACAAGACTCACGATTCAGACATGGCGCTATCTTGTTCCTTGAAGGGCATGCCACTTTCATCCCTTTTTTTTTCCTTCCCAGCATTCTTGATGGATTCAATGATGGCGGAAAGTGATGAACCTTCATCTTTCAATATGTTCTTCTCAAGGAATGTACCTTGAACGATGATATCAGCGCCCGCGAGAACCTTTTCCCTGGCATCACCTGGTGTGCGAATCCCACCACCAACGATGATCGGGATATCGATAAATTTCTTGATCTTTGTGATCATATCATTAGGAACAGAGTTGTCGGCGCCCGAACCCGCCTCAAGATAGAGGAGCTTGAAACCCATGTATTGTGCCGCAAGAGCATATCCTATGGTAATTTCTGGCTTATACCGGGGTAAAGCTTTCACGTCTGCCATCCAACCAGCTGTGCCACCCGGCTCCACGACCAAGTATCCCGTTGAGATTGCCTCGATTCCCGCGAGCTTGATGGCTACTGCGCCTGATACTTGGCCACCGATGATGAAATGAGGATTCCTTGAATTCAATATGGAGAGGAATAAGATGGCATCGGCTGGCTTGCACACGGCATTGACCCCCCCGGGAAAAATCACGATTGGTTTATCCGTGTTCTTCTTGATGGCTTTCATGGTGCGCTCGATGAAGCGTTGGTTGAAACATGTTGATCCCCCCACGAAGAATACGTCGGTTCCTGCATCATCTGCAAATGCCGCCATTTTCCCTGCAGTACGAGCAGATTGTTTCATCTCATCTGGATCGATAAGGGAGGCATGGAGGCATCCATCTTGCTTGATCTTGGTTAGAATGTGATTATACATTGATGATTCATTTACCATGGGTTTCAATCCTTCTTGTTACTGGAGATGCACTATAGGCATTAAGCCGGGACCCGATAAAAAGCGATTCCGAGCACTTCTCCCAGAAACGAGGGAATCACCGGTGTGATGCGATCAACAGGAAGGATGACCATCAATAGTGGATTGGGTTTTAGCCTATACCGGTAATTGAGAAATCATTTAAAACCAGAGTGCTTTCCTCACGTGGTTTCATACCACTCCGACAGGTGAATGCACCCATGGCTACAGAACCCGAAAAGAATGCGGTTACTGCCGATCGCGGAAAAGATACCATTACCAAGAGTGAAAAAACGCCTGAAGAATTCGAGAAGCGTGATTCCATAATGTTCGAAGGCAAGAAATACCAATTCAACCCGTATCAAGTATTGTTCTTCGCCATCGCAACGCCAATATGGGTAATCGTGCTCTACGCGTTATTGGAATACGCGTTATGGTTGCGGGTTATTGTTGCCGACCACACGATAAGTTCATTGAATTTCATCACCGGCATGGGTGCATCCCTCTATTTCCAAGATGGAATCGAAATTTTCACCACCTATTCCGAGCTACTTGATAATGTGGGCGCTATCACGATTTTTTTCTCCCATGTCTCGGAAATTGATATTTTCTTCGATATTCCCGGTAAAGGAGACATTCAATTCATCACCTTCTGTACGGGTTTCCAAGCCATCATCATCTTCAGCGGCCTCATCATCTTCACGCCCCACCCAATGGACCAAGACGCAAGAAAGGGAATTTGGAAGCGAAAGATAAAAAGCCTTTGGTGGTCATCCTTCATCTTCTACGTGGTGAATCTCATCCGCATGTGGATCCAGCTTTACCTTTATTACCTGGGATTCGAGTGGGAGAACATCCATTATTCAATATCGGCGGCGAGTTCCTTCATCGCAGTATTGATCGTGGTCTTGATGCACCGTATCTTGCCTGAATTCGTCCTATGCATCGTGTGGACGGGGGTGCAGGTAAAGGACAGGTATTTTCCCAAAGTGGGATATAAAAAACCATGATAATGCTTTATCCATTTTGCGAAAGGACACCCGTCATTTTAGGGGCGGGATGAATTTCGCATCTCCGTTCAGAAATTCAACGGTCTCCCTCCCTTTTCAAGTGATGGCTTCGAGGAGTGGAGCAATGCTCGTCAACCACGCCGTGAAGGTGCGCATCTACCCGACCGTGGCGCAAGAAGAGTTGCTGGCCAAGGCACTTGGCTGCAAGCGGTGGATCTGGAACCAATTGACCCCCGACTTCTCGTGGCCGGAGTTCGTGTGGATGCTGGACTACAAGTGCAGGTGGGCGGGCAAGTATCTCGTGAAGGTAGATGGATCTACCCGTCGTCCAAGCACTGTTCGGAACGGGGGTGGACGTGCCCCGCATGTGGAACTCATCACGACCGCGACGGGAACGCCGCAAGTAACTTGAAACGGGAAGGATAGGGAATCCTTCAAGAAGAACCACATGTTACAATCACCAGCTCATCTACCGCGGGAAGGCAAGCTCTTGGAGATCGTGCAAGACGGGTAAATACGACCTAGATAGTCGACGAAGGAGAAACCACGCCCTTTAGTTGGTTATGTCGTGGTAATTCAAACGACAAGGAGGTTTGAGTCTTCAATTAAGTTGAACTACGACGCTGAAGGGACTTGTTTTCTTTCACGAAACGGATAAAAAGAAAAAGTAAGATTTGGCAATTAAATACATGTTGGTTCAATAAGGCATCATGCCACCGAGTAGACCTAAAAGTATGAATGGCATTATAATGCCTACAATACCCAAGATCATCCCAGTGACACCAAGACCAACACCAGCCTTTGCCATTCCGGGTTCAACATCTTGATTCTTGCCAATAATGCCAAGAACCATGCCTGCTACTCCCAATCCAATGCCTAAAATTCCTAGTAATCTTGAATTTAGCGCTAATGTCGCCGCGAAATTCAACAATCCCATTGACATGCTTGGTGTGGCAGCAAGCAAGATAAGCCAGCCGACTAATGCTAACGCACCTACAACCAATCCACCAAGCCCTAGTAACATTCCACCAATTCCTAATGCTTTACCCATGAATATCACCCTATGTATTTACAATAATTTGCTAATGAAGATCAGCAAACAATACAATGTAATCCCTTGACTATTTAAATGATTCTGGAGGATGCAAGAGGGGTTTGTGGTGGTTGCTACTGAAAAATTTTTAAAATTACAAGGATCTCCCCTCCCTTGTTCACTTCAATTCAAATCATTACCGGTGAAGGAAAAAATAGCCCTATTAGCGTCTGTGCAATGATATACGTTGCCATGACACTCACGTGCCATCTTGCTGGTTTGTGGTTGAAGATGGCGATGCTCAACAACCCGTCGGAGATGATGAACATGATCGTTCCAAGAAGCACGGCGAGGAGATTGAGCGATGGTTCGGATAGTGCAAGGAAACATGAAAACAAGCTCATGATGAATATTACCATCAGGTATATCCTGGTTGGCCATTTCAGCCTCACAGGTGCATTCTTGACGAGTTTACTTGCCCCTATCCCTGCAATGAAGTATGGAATGATGGCAAGGAACAAAATTGGTGGAAATTCAGTCCATTCGATGGTACGAGCGAATGCAAGTATGTACACCACATGACCCGCAAGGAAGCTTGCCAAGCCTGCCGAAAAAAACCGTTTCTTCTCCTTTTGCAATAACAGGATGTCCCCTACCCATCCAAAGAGTAATCCCATGACGATCAAGGCATCTCCAAGGGGATGTGCTGCCACGTGTATCCCGATGATGAAAGGAACGAGTAAGGGCTTTGTTACAACAATCGTTTTTTGCCATGCTTGCCAATTCCCGTAAAGGCAAATAAGAGAAGCAAAGACTAGTAAAATCATGAACGTGATGAGCAATCCTTCCAGCATGGTTGTGTTCACCTTGGAACCAGCATTTATAATATTTCTCCAGCCATGGGAATTAAACCTGTTGGATTAGAAGCAGGTCACCGTGCTTTGCTTTCACCGTTGCATTAAAGGATTTTTCTTCCGCTCCATCCAGTGTCATTTCCTTGTTGTCCATGCACCATCTTACTTTACATCGATTTTCATTATCCAAACCCGGCAGGGAAAACTTGACTTTTATCGCCGTGCTTCCATAATTGATGTACGGGATAGCAAGGTTATCGCCATGCTTGAATGCTGCACCGATCACGGTGGATTCGCTACTATGAAAGTGTCTTGGAATATTCCAATGAGTCAAGAGCCTGCTAGCGTGGCGTTCGTCCATGTCGAATCCAAGCACCGCCACGTGACCATTTCCCATCCGCTTCAAATAGCCAACAGTCATCCCTGCAGACATCAAGGGTTTGCATCTTGAATCCTTGATGGTATAGGTTGCCAAGAATGGCGTCGAACCCGCTCGGATCTCGATAGACCTGCCAGTTTCATCAATAGAGGGAACGAGGATGGTCCCCGAATGGTCTACTCGGACATGCCCTGATGGTCTTGGGAGATCATCGAACACGTCGGTGCCTTGGGTTTCACCATTCTCATCGATGCATCGACTAGGGATGCACCCATGCAGTATCAACAATCCCCCTGCTTCCGCGTATTTCCTGAGTGCCTTGGTCTTGGCTTCCGTCAAGTCATCCCAGCCCGCGTAGATGATGCACGGATTCTCATTTGGGGAGAAATCTCGCCTGCTTTCAGCAAGATTCCAACTGGTCGACGAGAAAAGGAGCGCATTCATTGCCACGGTGAAGGGCGTGACCCGTGCAATGGAATATTCTGCTTGAGACCACATGGTCCTAGCGTATTTTAGATTCTGCTCGCGATCCCAGTACAATCCAATGGGATCTGCAGGTTCGAAAAGCGGCCACCGGGCACTTGATACCCCGGAGACGATCTCCTTAAACACCTTCCCGATATGCGGCCATAACCTGCCATCACTAGCCATGGGTGAGCAATGAAACCGGTCTCTATCAACGAGCATGTACCAATTCCACCCGTGGAAGCCACCAAGTAAGGCGATGAGGGCATAATAGCGGTAATACGAAGGATCCTTCCATCGTTTCGCCGCGCTTTCCCATAACTGGGGCATGTAACCCCCACTCCTGAATTCCGCTATCCATGTTGTCGGACTGATTGAGGCACAATACTTTCCATTGAAGATGATGCCAAGCAAGTCATAATATGCAAATCCACCACTTTTTCCCATTTCGCGAACCTCCGCGTGGCGAGGATCGATTTCAAGTGGTAACGGGTAATGATCTGCACCGATGAGATCGATTCCTTCAGCCATGTTAATTTTCGATTCCAATGGGGTTCGCATTCCAAGCAAATCGGGATTATGGGGAAATGGTTGACCAGTTGTATTTGCGTAAAGGGGAACATCAACACCCGATTCACGCAACCAGGATGCAACCATGTTGATGTACGTGCTTTGGATCCACTCGTACCCGTGCGATGAATCACGGAAGTGGATAACCTCCCGCGGGGTCCTAGGAGAGATCATTGGTTCCACGTCATTCCAATCCTTCCATGCCGTGCCGTACCGCTTGTTTGCTCCCTTCAAATCACCTTCCCACAGGACGTGTTTCATGAAATAACCGAAGGTTCCAATTATATCAGGATCTCCCTCGATTACCTTTCTCTCTGCTTTCAATCCTGATACCTCGTTATCCACTTGGCAACAGAGGATGCATCCCCCCTTGGTAACCAGGTGAGGGACCAAGATCCTTGACACGCTTTCAATCCACTCGCGCGCTTCCTCCAAGAAACCTGGATCTAGCCGAGGAACGTTCTTTTTACCCCAACGTTCGGGCAATCCTCCCCAGTCCAATTCACTATATATATAGGGACCTGGACGTATCCCCACGAACATCTCCTTGTCCTCGCACATGCGCAGGAAGCCATCTAGATCCCTGTTTGGATAAGTTGCTCCCGTAAAATCGAAAACCAAGGGCTTTCCCTCGAGCTCGTGGTTCTCCCAAGAAACATATGACTGGATGTATTGCAAACCAATGTCATGCTTTATTGTATTCAAGATGCCCGGCCAGTATCGCTTGATATTTCGCCAGTAATGGAATTCCCCAGAAACCGGCATGATCCTTCTCGTTTCACCTGTTTCACTCTCGAGTGAAAAAAAATGCTTATCAAACTGCACGGAATAGTTCATGTTTCAATATCGCCTCACGCGCGTGCAAACACTACCTGATTCGATAACTCAGCTGTTCCTTCCAGTTATTTTATTCTTTCTTGCCGCAGCGGCATAATAGAGTATGATTCCTACCAGGGCAAGGGATATCGCCAAGATCGAGGTGATGGCTATTGCGTCCAATAGAAAAACGAAATCGTAATCATACGCCATGATTGTATTCACGCATCGATCCAATTAATAGATGAGCCACCGGGTTATCCGAGAGCGCGTGCTTGATCAGGATTGTTTTTCTAAATTCGATCCCTCTCCCATTCATGGTTGCAAGAGATATATTATGCTTTGGTCATCGAGGAGCAATGGGATACGAGCCAGAAAACACGCTATTGGGATTCAAGACAGCTATTCAAATGGAAGTTGATGGTATCGAGCTTGACGTGTACAAGTCAAGAGATGGCAAGATGGTGGTTTCTCATTTGGATGCATTGGAAATTGAGGGCAAGCGCTATCGCATTACCAAGCTTGACATTGATGAGATCAAGACCATAGAGTTGGAAAAAAACCAGAAAATCCCCACGTTAAGAGAAGTAATCGAGTGTGCTAATGATTTAAATCCCTCATTGCTCTTTTCAATTGATTTAAAGGATATACGTGCCATAAAGGACTATTGCAAGGAACTTTCCTCCCTTGGCGTCTTGGATCGCACCTTCACATGCCTTGAATCAAGGATATTTCTCAAGAAAGCCGCAAGAACCTGCCCCGGCTTGCATCTCGTGTATTCCACCCACGTTGGACCGAGCGGTTCGGTGGAAGATTTACACAAGGTAGACAAAGAGATGGTTGAGGTGATCAATCTTCCGCATCAGGAGCTGGATGGTAACATCGTGAAATCAATACAGGAGGCAGGTTTCAAGTGTTTTGCGTGGGATGTGAACGAC
>WJJB01000167.1 GCA_014729935.1 Candidatus Bathyarchaeota archaeon
CGCGACCATCGTGACAACGGAGTGCCCGTTCTGCTGGCGAAACCTGTCCGATGCCAACCAGGATTACGATCACGGTCTCGAGGTGTACGGCATCTTGGAAATGATCGACAAGTTCGACCTGCTCGAGGTCGTGGAATGAGTGACCAGATGCACTCATTCGGCACCTCCATATCCCACTTTTTTTAACCTATTCATCACGGCTTGTAGAAATAGCACATTCAATGCGCTTCTTCAAGAAAAGATCGGGGATGTCGAAGGTTGACCACGATCTTTCCCAATAGCATCGATCCTTGGTCTATTGAATGCATTTCTGGGTGAATTTCAAGAAATTGCTAAGCATGTGCAGTCCCTTTCGTGATGATTTTTCCGGGTGGAATTGCGTGGCGACCAAGTTTCCTTGCTCGTTCCGGACGATGGCAGGAAACTCATAACCATAATGCGCGGTGGCAACGGTGCACGTGTCGGTAGCATGAGCATGGTAACTATGCACGAAGTACACGTATGTCCCGGTCTCGATACCATTCAACAAGAAATGATCCGGCTCCTTGAACACGAGCTCGTTCCATCCCATGTGCGGTATTTTTACACCCAAGCTGCTCGGGAATTTATCCACCCGTCCAGGTAATAATCCAAGACCTTGGTGGGTTCCCCCTTCAGTGCTTTCCTCGAATAGGAGCTGCAACCCCAGGCAGATGCCAAGAAAAGGCGTACCGCCTGCGACTTTTTCCGCCATGATGTCGATCAAGCCGGTTGTTTCCAAGTTCTTCATGGCATCCCCGAACGCACCGACACCGGGAAGCACGATTGCACTCGCGCTGGCGAGTTCGTCTTGATCCGATGTCAAGATGGCAGTGGCACCAACTCTTTCAAGTCCTTTCTGTATGGAGCGGAGATTGCCCATGCCGTAATCGATTATGTGGATCTTCACGATTTCATTCACCAATCACGATGATGAGGATTTCATTGCTTTTGGACCTGCCGGATCAGGAGCCGGTGGTTGTCCCGTGCGAGCCTCCACCGTCCGCGCGTGAGCTTCGAGTCCTTCCAACCTGGCAAGCCTGCTCACGATGCCGGCAATACCCTTCAATCCTTCCTTGCTCGCCTTGGTCACGGGAATGATCTTGATGAAATCTAAGGTGCTTAAGGCAGAATACCGCCTCGCCATGCCGTTAGTTGGAAGGACGTGGTTGGTTCCCGAGGCATAATCCCCCAAGCTAACTGGCGTGGACTCTCCAATGAAGATGGCTCCGGCATTCTTGATTCTCGGTAAGATGCAGGACGTGGTATCCTCGTCCACCATTAATTCAAGATGCTCGGGTGCAATGGTATTGATAACTGTTACGGCTTGTTCGACGAATGTATCCCCGATTTTTGTTAATTCGTTACCCGGACTCTTGCTGTCGCTGGCTACATCACGTGAAACCACTATTTTACCATGCGCTTCAAGTGAATCTTTGATGATTCTTGCACGTTTTAGCTTGGGCACCATGGCATCCAACCTTTCAAGCAATTCATTTGCAAGATCCTTGGTTTCAATAAAGGCCATTGAAATGGCATGCTCGTCATGTTCCGCTTGCGCGCACATGTCCAATGCTATTGCTTCGGGATTCGCGCTTTTTCCACCAATCACGAGCACCTCGCTAGGACCTGCGGGGGAATCGATGAGCACCTCACCTTGGAGCAAATGCTTGGCGGTTGATACGTAGATGTTTCCCGGTCCGGTTATCTTGTCAACCTTGGGGATGGTTACCGTGCCAAGTGCCATTGCTGTGATCGCCTGTGCCCCCCCCATCATGTAGATTTTATCCACGCCAGCGAGTTTTGCTGCTGCCAGGACGACAGGATGGACGGTCTTGTCATTTCGCGGTGGCGTTACCATTACGATCTCTTCCACTCCGGCAACTTTGGCAGGAAGTGCACACATGAGAACCGTTGAAGGATAAAAGGCTTTACCACCAGGCACGTAGATACCAATCTTGGAAAGTGGTCGCACGAGCATGCCAGTCGTGATTCCAGTCATGGTTTCTAGTTCCCATTCCTCTGGAAGTTGTTTTTCGTGGTAACGCCTGATGTTATCCCTTGCAATTTCCAGTGCCTTGATGGTATCTTGACTGATGGATTTTAGAGCTGCATCCATGGCAGCATCGGGCACGCGCAGTTCTTCTGGTTCCAAGATCACGCCATCAAACCGTTCGGTGAATCTTATCACCGCAGCATCCCCGTCTTTTCGAACGGCTTCGATGATGGATGAAACGCTCTCTTTGATCTCCGGGTTTTCCATTCCCTTGGTCGATTCATTACGAAGTTGAGCTAGAATTTCCTCGTCTAGCTGCTCGATCTTGATGTTGATGGTCATGGTGGGTGTTCTCCATTATCGGGTCGATTATTCTTCAAGATCATGACTTTATTGACGGCATGGGTCCACTGAATGCTAACAGGATTCATTCTTGAAACGTTCCAAGGGCAATACCTGTCTGGGCTCGTATACCACCAACCCCTGTGCATACTTGCGCAACATGGGTATCATTTTCAGGAAATCGGCACGTGGGATAATGGTATTGATGGCACTCCATCCCTTGGATCCATCTCCGGTAAGCTTTGAGATGGTGGGCTTCTTGAGTGCTTCCAAGTGATCGAGGAGCTTTGGCAGGTTCTCGTCCTTGACATTCATGAACACGTGCAGTTTTTGCCTCGCGTCAACCACACCTTGCAGTAAAGTCATGATATCCTTGCTTTTCTCGTCCTTCCAGGGATCGGCAAGAGAAGTCTTGTTTCCCACGAGTAGCGCGGAGGACCTGTCTATGATTTCCACTATCCTCAGGTTATTCGCCCGAAGCGTGGATCCCGTTTCGGTGTTGTCTATAATCGCATCAACTTCTTCTGGAGGTTTCGCCTCGGTGGCACCGAAGCTCAAGTAGATGACCACTTGATCGTTGTCACCATACGTGATCCAAGGAGTGATGACCCGTGGTTTCAAGTCACCGAATGCAGCCTGGTACACCTTGCTCCCCGTGATGAAATCAAGGGAGAGATTAATGTATTCCGTGGAAATCCGAAATGGCTTTCCCGCATCAATGAAACGCTGCAGACAATCATCGAAGCTGTTGATACCCTCCCACTCATCCGGGATAGCAAACACGATCTTCACCTTACCCATGTTCAAGTCCAGCAACACTTCCACGTCTGCACCGGTCTCCTTGACCCAATCCATTCCAGTGATGCCAATGTCGAATTCATCCTCGCCGATCAAGTAATTAGGGATTTCCTGTGGCCGCAGCATCTTTACCTCGATATCGTCATCATTGATGGAAGGCCTGTATCCCCTGCTCCCCCCGGAAAGACGGTAGCCCGCAGTTTGCAGTAATGCCTCCGTCGTGCTCCAGAGAGAACCCTTGGGTAGTGCCAGTTTCAACTTTCGTTCCTGTGTTTTTCCTTTCTTCTCATTTTCCATGATCAAATGCACCAGATGGTGTTCTCGCGACTCCTGGATTCCCCCCTGCCGGTAGGAATGGCTGGAACGTATCGTGATTCGTTAAAGCGTTGGTCGAAAACGAGCATGGCTCGGACGTGTCCTCGAGTGATACCGACATTAGCGTTACTGGCCGCGACCCTTCGCGACCCCGGCATGAACACGAGCACCTACCATGGAGGGTTCACCTTTACACCCTAAGGAAGGATGGTATCCTTTTAACCTTTTCCGGGGTATACCACCACTTGAACCTTGCGGTAGATTCACCCGCTATAGCATTTTCTCCTGACGGCTTCTCGATTAAAGCTTTCCACGTGATTTCACGAATCAATGGGAACATGCAAGTATTAAATCCCCCTCCCCAAGCTTTGTACCAATTACTTCTTCATCATGGGATTAGAAGGGAAAATATATCATTCCTGAAACGTGATGCAACATGCAACCAGAAAAATGCTTGGAAGATAACATGCGGGACAAGGAGCTGGAAATTGCAAGAATCCTGCACGCGCTAGAGCAAGATGACATGGAATTGGATGATCCGCGCATCTTGGAACCTCGAACATTGGAAGAAATGGATCTTGTCCTGAAACAGCTTGAATCGGGCAAGATTGACGCATGTCCCGATTGGTTCAAGTCACGTGTCACGTCTTGATTACTGGTTCTCTATCATTATATCCATGGGGTGATAAAAATGTCAAACAAGGATGCAAAGGCTATCAAGGACGATTATTCAAGGGTTAACGCAAGTAAGGAAAAGGACCCCACTCTCGACACGGTTGCACCATTGGGTGATCCTGCGGTCATTGGGTGGGGTGCGACCAAGGGAAAAAACCAAGAGTTGAGCGTGAACTTTAGCGAGCAAGTGGAGGCTCGACAAGACTTGGAAAAGCAAACGGTCTCCGTGAACGGATACGGGTGGCTCAATATTCACAATCGAAGTAATTCCAGCCATTTACGTGATCTTCGCGTGAAGATCTTGGGAATCCCACCTGAATCCACGGATGAGAGTGAAATCAAAGTGAACGTGCTTCCTGCAGGGCATAGTTGGGGACGCAGGTACGCCTTAAATCTTCCCGATGATTTCAAACTCCCGGTGAAAATAATTAATCTGCGTGTTGATGGTGAAGATGATGATGGCTTGAAGCTCGTGAACCTTAAACTAGTCAATGACAGCACCATGAAGGTTAACGATATCCTGCTCAAGGTTGAATTTGGCGAGAATATTACCCAGTTGGAAGAGGCATGCGCCTACATGACCAAAGATTGCAAGATTTCAAAGCGGATGCTTGCACTGAGAATTGATGCACTCGATGCGGGTCAAGCTCGAGACATTGAATTTCAAGTGGACGCTGGAAGGAATGCGGGCGATGATGACGCAAGCGGTCCACCAGCAATCATCAAGTCATTAATTCTAGAGTATGCATTTGAAAAGTGCGTGTACAGCAATCTAGATTTGCTCATGTTTTCTGCCAAATCAGACGTGATTCACCAGCTCGAGTGCGACCATGAGGGGGATAATAGGTGGATATGCAACCTAGAAGTGAAGAATAAATCGGATTTCAACTTGAACCTGCTGGGCTACCAGTTCATGTACAAGAAAGATGGCCAAACGTTCATGTTCTCCGAAGATTTAAATGAAATCGTGCCAGCAAGGCAAGACCATGCCGCGCCTTCAGTTGAAATCGAATCAAGCACGTATCCTGCATTAGCAGATTGCAAGTATAGCGTCTTGGCAGCCGAGGGTAAGCACACCATCATCAAGGTGCGGGTTCATCCCTTGCCATGATTTCCATGAGCTGGAATCTTTTTGAACCCCGGGAGATATACAAGAGGGATGAATAACGGGCACGGGCAAGATCCTGAAAATTCTCATGAGAACGGCTGGAAGCACTACAGTGGTGAAACGAGCCGGATGAATGATAACACCAATGATACGAGCCAAGATGATCCCGGCATGGATGAGACTGCTTGTAATTGCAAGGAAATGCATCTATCAAATGATGATCGCGAAGATGCAGATCTGGACGAGTTACTCGATAACTGGGAATACCTGAGAGATAAACCCTTTTGTTGCAAGTGAACAGGTGGGGACATGAAAAGAGGTTTCCAACATGACAAGGACACCACTTGCAGGCATCCGGGTGTTGGACCTTACTAAATTGCTACCAGGACCATTTTGCACCATGATCTTGGCTGATCTTGGTGCTGAGGTCATCAAGGTGGAACATCCCGATCCCATGAAGGATATGTCCAGGTTCTCGCCACCCCTCACTCCTGGAAAAGCACGGGTTGGCATGCTTCATTACTTGATCAACCGCAACAAGGAAAGCATTACCTTGAATTACCGGAAGCCCCGCGGCCGTGAAATACTCCTGGAATTGATTACCGGTGCCGACGTGCTGGTGGAATCTTTCAAGCCAGGTACCATGTCTCTTTGGAATCTGGGACAAGACGTGTTAAAGCAGTGGAATCCCGGCTTGATCTATTGCTCGGTATCCGGATACGGGCAGGATGGGCCGCGTGCTGGTGAACCGGGGCATGACTTGAACTACATGGCACTTTCTGGCATACTGCATTACTCTGGTGATCCAAACGAGTCCCCCGGGTGCTTTCCCGTGCCATTTGGTGATTTCACGGGTGCGTTGTTCGCAACCATCGGCATCCTTGCATCCCTTCTTGGGAATCCAAGTGCAAGGGATCGCCTGCAATCGAAGGAAGATGGATTCACCAGGGTGGACGTGTCGATCCTTGAATCTATCTTGGCATTGCATCCCGTGCTGGAGGGATTGGATAGGGATTTCCGCAAGGGAGAAATGGCACTTTCTGGTGAATATCCATTTTACCGGAACTACGAATGTGCAGATGGCAAGTATATAGCAATTGGAGCCATTGAGCATAAATTCTGGAAAGCTTTTTGTGAAAGCATGGGCCACCCTGAATTCATTGAACAGCAATTCGCTGGCATGGATTACCTTGAACGAGCACTCGGGCTCAAATCAAACGCAACCCGGGATGAAATCAATGAAACATTCGAACGATTATTTGCCACAAGAGACCGGCAATACTGGCTCGAATATCTCGGGGACCGTAATGTATGTTGCTCGCCAGTGCTTCCCCCGTCAGGAACATGGAAGGATGAACACGTGCAAGCCAGGGGTGTCAGGATGCCGGTGAAGGACCCTCGAGCAGGTATTATCAGCCACGTGACGCTTCCCGTGGTCGTGAATGGGACACGTTTTCCCATTTCTCCTGCCCCAAGCCTGGGCCGAGATAACGAGCGCATCTATAATGCACTCGGAATAGCCAAGGAGGAGCTCCGGGCATTGCGCAGGAAACGCATCATCTAGCAAAGGTATCAAGGTTTTTTCTTGATCTTGTCACCCGGCAACGGGAAATCGAAGGTGATGGATTCATGATCGATTTGCACGCCATCTCCCTTCAATGTTTCCTGCAACAATGAAACATCAAGTTCCCTGAATCGCACGCGTTCCCGTATTGCCAGTGCGGCTGCCGTGCCAGCGGCTTGCCCTGTTACCATGGAGGGCACGATGCCCCGGTGAGCTCCCAAGGCTCGATCGTGTTTCGTGCCAACGGATCTCGCGCAGGCAATCACGCCATCAAGCAGCCGTGGAACCAAGATGCCATATGGCACTGGATACCCGGCACGCAAGAAGTTCTTTCCAGGGTCATGAGCCCCGCTCCGTCCCACCGCGTCCAGTGGCGTGGGATTGGTCACGTTCGCAAGGTCCCAAATATACTCTTGGTCAATGATTTTCATTGCATCCAGTGCCCTGCATTCCCTGTTGCCTATGTGGATGTTTTCCCTCGAAATGTACGCGTTTTCCCATCCTGGAATCATGTGCAACACTGGTAACGCGTGCCACGAGATCAATTGTCGAAGGATTTCCACCCGGGTCACATCCCACGCATCAGCGGTATTGCAAGGCAGGGACATGAAGGACAAGCACCATCTGTCATGTCCGACCCATTTCATGCCCAATTGTAGGTTGAACCCTGCATTGTGTCGTTCCAGCATCTTGAAGATGGGATCAAGGAATCCAGCCTCATCTGCCTTCTCCAAGATCTCTTCCAAGTTCTGCCTCCCGATCTTGATCAATTTTCCCTCGGAAAGGTGTTTTCGGACCTTTGCAGGGAATGCAACGGGATCGGGATACCCTACACCTACGGTAGCTTGCTCGAGATACCATTTGATGAATGCCTCGTTATCTATTCCCGCGTACCACGTGTAAAACCCGCTTGAGATTCGCTCGACGGGTGGGCGGGATGTACAACCTTTCTCGCCGATCGCCCGCCAGATGATGTCCAAGTCGGCAGTTGCATCGATGATCTTCCTTGCTTTCATGGCGAACCTCCCAGACTTGTTCTCGAAGATTACTCCCTTCACCTTGGGTATGCTGCCCTCATCATCCACGATGGCATCAACCGCGAGGGTGTGAAGCAGGATCTTGATGTTTTCAGCCTCGCATTTCTCGAAAAGAGTCACCTTGATGGCATTCGGGTCAAGCCATTCTTCACCATCACGCATATCTGGACATCCCGGGGGCTCGTTCCACAAGCCATCAGATCCCCCCTTTTCCACCACATCTTGTAGGATTTCCAAGGGAATGCCTTTGGTAAGCACCGCCCCGAGATTGTTAATGAAGGCTCTTTTTTCCCATTGTACCACGCTTCCGAAAATGCTTTGCCCACCAAGGAATCCAAATCGTTCAACCAGTTGCACTCGAGCCCCATGCCTTGCTGCTGCCATGGCTGCCGTAACGCCAGTTTGACTTCCACCCACAACCAGCACGTCTCCCGCATCAATAACGGGGATATCCCGGGCTGGTTCGCGGTGATATCCATCGATTTCCACCTTCGTCCATCGATCGAACTGATGTTCCTTCCGCATGTATTCAACACACCGAGGTATCCTCACCATGCATCCATACAAGAATGCTTCGGTCGAGATTGGAGACATGAACCAGCATGATCTTGGGTCGATGATTTCACGGGAGGCAAAGAACCGTGCGCGGCATTTTGATGTCATGCAAAAGGTTGAAAAGCGCGCAACCGGTTATTGTTGCCATGACATTCCACCACGATGTGGAGGCAGGTGCATTATCATGAAACTTGGCGAGGCATTGCAACAACTCAAGACATTGCAGAGCAAGCTGGCTCGTTTGCAAGACTTGCGATTCGACACGTTCAATTACCTGGAAAATAAGGATATAGAGATTCCATTTGACGAGGTCACATCCCAAATACGTGATCTTGTGGAGGAAATCAGGATCCTGAAAGTCAAGATAAACAAGACGAACGCGCTCACCCAAGTCACGGTCATGGGTGAACAAATTACCCTCCAAGAACTGATCTTGCGCATTGGCGATCTCCGTTCCGAGCTATCGTCCCTGATGGTTCTCAAGCCCAAGGGACCCGTGTGGCTTGGGGGGCAGGCGGTGGAATACATCCCGCAACGGCGGCAAGACGAGATGGCTGATATCATCTCGGTATTGGAGCAACAAAAGGCAGACTTAGATAAATTACTCCAATCGACCAACTGGGGCACTGACTTAATGGATTGATTCACGC
>WJJB01000168.1 GCA_014729935.1 Candidatus Bathyarchaeota archaeon
CGTTGAAATCGACCAGGTCATCTCATCAAAAATTGATAAAGCCATCACGCCATCCTACGAAGAAAAGATAGACACCGTGTTTTCTGACCTCTTGGAACTGCAACAAAACATGGATAATTTTGAGCGTGTTTTTTCGGCACTCATCAATAAACTGCATACTCTTGATGAGTTATCGCCGGAAAGCAGGCTGATTGACATCATCGCATATCTTTCTGCCAATAATCCGGAGCTATACAGTTCTCTATTTAGCGAGTTACTTCAACAAATCATGCTCTCGGATGAGGAAACCACACTCAGGGATGAACTTGATGCCGCAATGTTGATCATGCAATCCTCACCCCACAAGCGGGAGGAAGCCCTGCATTCTTTCATCAGCGAATTCATCATCAAGGATGACCTGTACACCGTGGAAAAACTCAGGAAGGTATTAACTTATTTCATATCGAAGGATCAGTTGCTAGCTAATGTAGTCCTTAGGATATTGATAGAACTCTTCAAGGAGGAACTCGAAAAAGAGGACAGGAATTCCATTCTAACCAACCGCCTGGTGTTTTTCCTCACCGCCTTTGATGCATTCAAGCTGGGTCAAGGGATCATTGAATATCTTCCCACATCTCTCTTTGATGACGTGAAAGAACTGCTCGGAATGGCAGTTTTTAGCTCCTCCCATGCAACGTTAATACTCACCATTCTCGAAGCCTTCAACGAGAGCGAGTACGAGATATTGAAACAAGCCTTGAACGTGCAACGTCTTCCCAAATCCATTCACCAAGCAATCTTGAAGCGACGGTATGTCAATAAACTTTCAAAGGTTGGTTCTGTCCCATTGGAATTGTTCGCCGAGCAAATGGGGCTCTCCATCAAGGAAGCAGAAAAAATCGTTTACGACATGATCTTGAAGGGAGATATAACTGCTAAAATGGAGGTCGTAAATGGTCGATTGTACGTGGTCCAAGATCTACCAGAAAAGAAAGATGATGAAGGAGAACCCGAAGCGAGCAAGGATAAAAAAGATGAAGATAATGATGGTGTTGAATTAATCCAGAAAGAAAAATCAGGCGCCGATGCAGGCTAATAATATCAACCCGGTTTGAAATACAATATCCAAACGATGATCGAGACTAGAACCGCTATCATCACGAGGATTTGGAAATAATATCTCTTGCTCACTTTCTTGTATTGTCTCGAAGACATGGTGCCCCCTCGTGCCAATGTCTGGGAACTCCAAAATATGATAGCACATGTGGCGTATATAGATATCACGTTTAGCGATAGCAATAACAAGGATCCAAGGGCGAGACGTAGTTCATTATTCACGAGCAATAAACCTATATTCGTTGCAGGAGGGCATAAAGAGGCTGCCACTGCGACACCAACGATGCTGGTTGATTCTCCCCGGACGATGAAGATGCCGGCTGCCAATCCACTAATGATGGCAAACACGATGTCTCCCAACCCAGGATCCGTCCGGCCAATGATCTGGTCGTTTAAATCAACCGGATCAACAGGTAACCTCATGAATGACCCCACGAATATTCCTATGAGCACGCAGGAACCCAATCCCGCGATCTCGGTGAGAATGGCTTTCACGCGATATGGGTTGTCCGGGAGCATTGTACCAATGACCGTCAATGCTATGGGACCGAGGAACGGTGCGATGATCATGGCTGCAATGATGATCACCACGTTATCATAATATAATCCAAAGGATGCTAAAAATCCAGCGAGAACTGTAAGGAATAAGAAAACGGGAGAGATCAGGGCCAAACCACTGATGCTTGATATCATCTCATCGAGCGATATCCCCTTTCCCTTTAGCTTTCCCCCAAGGGAATTCTTGGTAGTTGGCTCGGAATCGATCTCAATCGAGATGGGGGAAAGGATAATCTTTCCGAAGATGCGACCGATACCTACCCCTTTTAATTCCTCGATAAGTGCAGCAGTTTGATTATTATCAACAATGGTAAGCATGGTCAGTGTATCCTTATGGACGATGATGTCGAAGGAAATGGTTAACCTCCCTTCAAGCTCCTCCACCAAAGCGATTTTATTCGCGGGTATAATGGCCTTTACTTCCTTCATGGTAGTAACCTTGGGGAGTTCACGAGCTATCTTCCAAGATCGGATCGATATATGTCACGGAATTTGAAATCCGTTTCTTGGTTTGATTCAGGTCTAACTCTTCACCTTTAATACCCTCGATCTCCATGGTATATGGCCCCTTGAAACCTATCCCAGTGAGTTTATTCACCACGGCTTTGAAATCAACAATTCCATCACCAAGCGTGGGAAAATTCCAAGTCTTGAATTCCCCACTTGTATCCTTGAGATGGACGCTACCAATCCAATCCAAGACCAGGTCAAGTTCTTCGAGAAGATCGATATCCTCATTATAGTAATACATGTTTGCCGTGTCAAAATTAATCTTTATGGCTGGATGGTTTATTTCCTCCATGGTTTGTCGACCTACGCTGCCATTCGTTACCAAGTTAGGATGCGTTTCCATGCATAATCGCAATCCATTCTGTTGGAAGGCATCACCTAGAATCCTCAATTGCGAGAATAGTTTCTCGCGCCGTTTCTCCCAATCTGGTGCCTTGATGCTGGAAAAGATTACCTTGGTATTGAAAAAACCTGCTGTATCCACGACGTGATCAACCTGATCGGAAAATATATTAGCTTTCAACGGGTCGAAATTCACTTGGAAACTCGCCACGTTCAGGTCAAAATCTTCAAGAATTTCCCTGAGATTCTCCGTTTCCGCCCTACCCTTGGGAATGGGGCATTCAATATTGCGCACTCCGATCTCAGATAAATGTTCGTATGAATAGAGAGCAAACTTTCCATAGGACCCTATCCTGCATGACAACATATTGCTAACCATGATCGATCCTTCTTTTCCCTTCTAGCGATATATAGATTTCCTTCATGGCTCATGGAAATTTTTCCGCAGCCAAGGTTGCCTCCTTGATGGCACTACAAGCACCACAACGAACGCAACCTGCTACCGCCTTCCAAGGACGCATTCCTTGCTCGTGCATTCTCTTTCCGGCATGCTTGTAATACTCGAATAACACTTCATGGGAGGGAAGGTGATTTTCATCGAGCATGGTGTTCTTGATTGGCCTGGCGGGAACGATAAAGGGAATCACTTCATGTTGCAGCATTAATTCGACTGCATGTTCGAATTGGTTCCTTGTCTCACCAAGCCCAACGAGAAGGTAAGATTCAACTTGGTTATCACCGAATAAATCAACTGCATATTTCCAGTTTTTCTTGAATAAACCTAGTGAGATGGTGGCTTTTCCGGGGCACACTTGCTTTCTCAGTGATTCTGGATGGACTTCAAGGTGTATACCCACGTTATCAACTCCTGTATAATATAGCCGGTCCAAGTATTTCATGTCCCTCACGGGTGCTACTTGAACGTGAATTGGATACTTGAAATTATCCTTTAATGCCTCCACGATGGGTAGGTATTCTCCAGACCCACCATCGGGACCTTCTTGCGTGCCCGATGTAAGAGTATAGTGCGCAACGCGATTCTCCTGTCTTGCACGTTCAGTGAAGGCGATCAATTGTCCTGGAGTTTTTTCCTGGACCACGCCTTCCTGGATCGATTGCTCGATCGCGCAAAACGTGCATTGATGGCCATGGTTCCAGTACATGCATTTTTGATTTACCGTGGTTGCAACACAATTTTTCCCATGCACCAATGCAATTTTGTTAAATGCAATGCCAGATCCAACACCGTGTAATTCCTTTTCCAAGTATAGATCATCGTAAAAACTTGGCGTGGGTATTTTCACGAGGCGGTGGTATTCCTCCAATACATCTTCATCGTTTTTCTTGTATACTTGGAATTTCCCGCCTGGCGGGGGTGGATTCATGAATAAATCGGACCGGGAAACCATTTTTTCTTGTAATGGCACGTTTACTTGAAATTGATCTCGGAATTGAGCAAAAAACCCTCCCGCGGGACCTGCCCCAGATTTACGTGCAACCGAATCCACGATGGCATCATTCTCAATGGATTGGACCAAGAAATGTCCTTGTTCCGGACCATCCACGATGTTTTCTATCTTGATACCCTTGAATAGCAATTCCGATTTAAGCAAAACCGTCCGTGGTTCCATTTCCAAGCTTGATACTTCACGTTCATTTATCTGTTTTGCGAAAAAAGAGTCACCACTTCAGTTAATGAGGCACCATTTGGGTAACCGGGTTCAGTGCTAGTTTCGGTTTGTAGTACATGGCGCATCAAATTAGATTTAAGGCGTGAAGATTAGTATAGCTCTAACCATCATGCCTCGAATCATCGTGAAATGCACCAATCAAGATGTGTATCAAGCATTCCTGGAGAACATCAAGCGGTTCAAGAATGGAAGAACAGGTGATGGCATCAAGATTCATGGATTGATATCCACGGAACGTGTTATTATCCTAGAATATGGAGAGAGGATACCACGGGGGTTTGAAAAGATAATCCCAGATAATGGCGAAAAAAGTGAATTCCTTGTTGAACGGGATGTGGAATTCATTCTCACGACCCGTGGTATAAAGAATCGTTTCAAAATCAATGAAATTGATGGATCCATTCATGGCCCTTTTGATGGAAATGGAATCAAGGTCGGCATCATAGACGAAGGCATAGATCCCTTTAATGAGGACATCATTGCGTGCTTGGAGGAACAAAGAAATTTTGAGACCAGCGACGATCAAGAAGTTGACTTGGGACATGGTACTGCCATTGCGGGATTGATCGCGGGTTCGGGTAATAATTCACGAGGAAAATATGCGGGATTAGCGCCAAAGGCACGCCTTTTCGATGCCCGGGCATTCAATGCAAGGGGGAAAGGTTACCTGAGCGACATCTTGTTGGCTACAGAATGGCTGAGATCAAGGGAAGTCCGCATAATAGTCATGGCTTTCCAGGCGGTGCCACGTGATGCACGATCAAGCATACTTCAAGATTTCATCACTAGACTTGTACTGGAAGAAAATATCTTTTTTTGCTGTAGCGGGGTTACTGAAAATGATGAAAATGGCATCCATCATTCCGTTAGACTTCCTGGCAGATTCGAACACGTGTTTACTGCGGGATGCAGGAGATCGGAAAAGGGTAACCGTAATGCACGTGGTAAGGCCCCGGGACGGAGCCAGATGGTTGTTTCACCTGCACCTGGAAAACCCGATATCCTGCTTCCCGGGCATGGAATCGTGAGCCTGAATACCGAACATAGCATTAGAAAAGATTTGGTGTTGGATAAAAACGAGTTTTACGCCATTTACTCAGGAGCTTCGGTAGCAACAGGAATTCTTGCTGGAATTATTGCCAAGATCATCGGTCATTCACCATACATAACACCCATGCAATTGAAAGAGATCATCACGAGCATGCACCTCCCCGTGAAGAAGAATGAAACACCATCGCGCGAGAAATTCAACCTCGATATAAAGGAGATCTTCATGCGGCTTGGTAAGCTCCATGGATCCCACACGAGTTATCCCGTCATAACGTTTGAATCACTCGTGACGACTACCATGTTGATGATATTCATCGTTGCACTTTCCCTGTTCATCTCCACAGTGATTTAAATTGCATTACTCCCTTTCTTCTTGAAAATACCGCTATTGCTCTAAATATTAGATTTCTCGTTAAATGGTGATTCGTTGGGATGAATCACATTTTAACTCCATCGAAGTCCATTGACTAGATATTTCTTCCAATAAAGTGCATTAAATTGAAAAAACTTATATACTTGAAAATTAACGTAAAGAACGGGAACATCGGAATTAATGATCTCGGATCCACCTACCGCATGACTTGGTGATATTTCATGAATGAAGTTAATGGCATCAACGATCTCCCCCGGTTCCATTCGGGGGAACACATGGCAATCAAGAGCATCATTGACGATTTACGCGGAAGTCTTGATTTCCTCAATGAGAAGATGGATGATGCGAGTGATAAAACCATTAGATTCGAGATCGCCAAGGCTATCGCTGAGATTAGGGAAAGCATCCCCGCGTGATAAATTCAATTTCCTTCATTCTATCCATGATTAGATGGATCGATCATTGCCATATTGAAATGATCGAAGGTACACAACAACCATCAGGAAGGCAACCGACACAATCGAAAGGAACATGAAAGGGATCTGGAAACCAGGTACCACGGGTGATTTTAAAACCTTCAATCCAATCCCGGGTATCCATCTTCCAACATCACCTGTCCCATCCACGGCTTTTACGGACACGTCGTGCAATCCTGCAGATGGAAATTCGTGTGAAAGGCTAGTGACATTACCTGGATCTTCTACCAGGGATTCGAGCGACCAATGTATCTCTAGGTTCCCGGGCTCGTGGATGATGAATGCGGAGAACGTTACTTGATTTCCCACGCGAGGTTGACCGGGAGACACATCAACATGGATGAAGGGAAGGGAGCACGAGTTGACTGGATGCTCGTCGACGGCATCACCGCCGGAATACGACCAAAACTGGTGAGATTCACTCCAAAACCTGTCATCAATCAAGATGGCACTTGGGTGTTCCTGTTCGTACTCGCTCCAGTAATTCCCCCAAGTTCCATTATCCCAGTAGTTCGTGGGATTAGCATCAACGCCATTGATAGAGTTGTTGATGAAATAATTATCCCAAACCAAATTTCCGGATGAAGTATAACCAAGATTGAGCCCATACTGATTATCATGGAACGTGTTTCTCGTCAGGTTACAATAATCATCATTGGCGAGATATACAGAATCATTGTTTTTCCTGAACGTGTTTCCACCAAGGAAAAGATCGGAACAACCGGTGCTGGTTACACCCTCGTCATTCTCCAAGAAAAGTGATTCTTCCAACGTGATGAAGGAACAACTGTCAGAGAGTGTCATTGCCACGGTATTGTGAACGAAGATGCAATCCTTAACGGTAATCAGTGAGCTCTGGCTTAATTGCATCCCGGTGCCGGCATTACAAGATATCGTGCATCTTTCCATGTAAAGATGCGAGGTGTTTTGCAAGGAAATGGCAATAGTAGTTCCAACGGTGGGATTTTCAAGCATGAAGGTGCAATTTGTCAAGTTAATGTATCTCTGGCTATCGCGAATATCCATGAATACCGCATGATCCTCGAAGGTAAAATCCAAGTTTTCCATCGAATATGCATTCCCGGGCGATAACCCGTTCGTGCCGTTAGACTGGAAATATAAATCCACCGCATCATTACCTTCTAAAACGATTGGTGCGGAGGAAAGACATGGGTGATAGCGTTTCGTGCATAGAGAAAACGTGAAAGCATCAAGGTGCAAGGAGGAAATCTCAATTGCCCCTAAGAAGAAAATGACCGCGCATGTGGTTATCAGGACCAAGGAACGCGAACGCGGCGAATCAACCATGGAAGAAAACCCGTGTGAGGTTCAAGAGAATGATTTCCTTAAAAAATTATTAATTTTTCATTCATTCATGTTCGCGGTCCCCGATGGATAGGATGTTCCTGTATGACACGACGCTTCGTGATGGTGCTCAAGGTGCCAACATCTCGTTCTCTGCCAATGACAAGATAAAGATAGTGGAACGGCTCGACAAGCTCGGCATCCATTATGTAGAAGCAGGATTTGCTGGTTCCAACAAGCTTGATGATCAAGTATTTCGACAACTCAGCATGCGCGATTTCGATAACGTTACTGTATCTGCATTTGGCATGACCAGGCGACCGTTCGTGGAGGTCGAGGAAGACGCGTCCTTGAATGCCTTGATAAAAGCTGGAACGCCTGCAGTTACCGTGGTAGGGAAATCGTGGGACAGGCACGTGATGAATGTCTTGAAGACAACCTTGGAAGAAAATCTCGCCATGATCGAAGATTCCATTGATTTTCTCAAGAAGAAGGGAAGAGAGGTTCTCTTCGATGCGGAACATTTCTTCGATGGATTCAAGCACAATCGAGTGCACGCCATGGCAACCTTGGAAGCAGCAATTAGTGCTGGTGCAGATTGGGTCATTCTCTGCGACACGAACGGGGGAACACTTCCACATGAAATAGGTCCCATCCTCAAGCTTGTCATCGAGCAAGCAAGTGTCCCCGTTGGCGTGCATTTTCATAACGATTCAGGTGTTGCCACTGCAAATTCACTTCTATCCATTGCTTACGGCGCCCGCCAGGTGCAAGGCACCATGAACGGGTTGGGCGAACGATGTGGCAACGCGAACCTTACCACCATCATCCCCAATTTGAAGCTCAAGATGGATTTCGATGAAATCATCTCGAATAACCAATTGAAACATCTCAGGGAAGTGTCCAATTTCATTATGGAGGTTGCCAACCTGAGCGAGAACAAAGCACATCCGTTCACCGGTTCGAACGCGTTTGTCCACAAGGGTGGCATGCACTCTGATGCAATCCTGAAAGATCCCCGATCTTACGAGCACGTGAATCCCGCTCTCGTTGGGAACGAGCGCAAGATAAGCATTTCGGACCTAGCCGGCAAAGCAGCAATCAAGAAGAAAGCTAGCGAGCTCGGCTTGGACGTGGATAAATCTGATAACCGGACCAAGACCATATTGGATATCATCAAGGTACTTCAAAGCGAGGGATTTTCGTACGAGAGTGCCGATGCATCACTCGAATTGCTCATGAAAGGAGCCGTGAACGATCCTGCAGACCCCACGAGGATCAAGTCCAAATTCTTCACCTTGGAGCGCTTCAGGGTTATCACGGAAACCGACCCGCATCTTTCAAATCCTCGCTCAGAGGCAACCATCAAGGTGGTAGTTAACGACAAGGAATACCTCACTGCAGCCGAAGGCAACGGACCCGTGAACGCCTTGGATAATGCAGTCCGAAAATCATTGGAATATTTTTATCCAGAGTTGAAAGAAGTGGTATTGAACGATTACAAGGTCCGTATCACCGACCAAGCGGGAACGGGATCAAAAGTGCGTGTTCTTATTGAATCCAAGGACAGGGAACAACTATGGACCACGGTGGGTGCCTCAGAGAACATCATCTGGGCATCATGGCTCGCTCTTGAAGATTCCATCGTATTCAAGTTGCTAAAGGAGCTGGAGAAGAAGGGATTCTCGCTCAACAGCAACGGCTCGTGAATCCTCGAATACCTTTTTTTACACGGGGGCGAAGAATACCCGTGTGTTGACCAAGCAATAGGAAGATGAATCATGAAACAACTGAAGTTAGGATTGCTCGGAGCTGGATTCCTTCAAGATTTCCACATGCAGGCATATCGAGAGATCCCGGAAGCCAAGATAGTGGCGGTAGCCTCCCGCACGCGGGAGAGCGCGTCGTCATTCGCAAGCAAATGGGGAATTGAAAGGTTTTTCCATGGTGAAGAAGCAATCCAAGAGCTATGCGAGTGCAAGGATATTGATGCCGTGAGTATCGGTATCCCGAATCATTTACACCAAGAGGCAGCCATCCTCGCTGCAGAAAACAGCAAGCACGTGATATGCGAGAAACCACTTGGACGGACTGCAAAGGAAGCGAGATCGATGCTCGACGCCGTGCAAAAGGCGGGAGTCATTCATTGCTACGCGGAGAACCAAGTTTTCTTCCCGTTGCACACCCACGCGTTCAAGCTCATCCAAGAGGAGGCACTCGGTGACGTTTACTGGGTGCGATCCAGGGAAGCACATGGAGGGCCACACGCCGATCACTTCTGGGATATCAATCGAGCGGGGGGAGGCGTGGGGATGGACATGGGATGCCATTCCATCGAAGTGGCGCGAAAAGCTTTCGGGAATGATGCACCTGTAGAAGTCTTGATGTGGGGCGATACATTGGTCCATGGCGAAAGGACCAGCGGGGAGGATAATTGCATCATCTTGGTTAGATACAAGCACGGGCAGATGGGGCAAGCGGAAAACTCTTGGAGCACGCGGGCGGGATTGGACTTGAGAACCGAGATCCATGGAAAAGCTGGCGCCATCTTCATGGACAACACGAGGGAAACCGGGCTCAAGGTATTTACC
>WJJB01000169.1 GCA_014729935.1 Candidatus Bathyarchaeota archaeon
ATATAATCCAGAGCCTTCAATTGAAAACGGTGCATACATCTGGTATTTGCCTGCACGATGATGAATGCTGTTATGAAGCTTACATTGAAACTCCCGAGGAAAGGAATCTTGATACCATCAGGGAGCGTTTCTTGAGCATTGAAGGTGCCACCATCGTGGAAATAGAGCTTATCGAGCTTTCCTAGCCACGTTGGACGTGTTTCTCACGCCAGTCAAAAACTATTTCAATTTCTCACGACCTATAGCTTGCTCGAGAGTGGTACCCTCACAACGAGGCCCAATAACATGAGCTTGATTGGAAAGAAAGTGCGTTTAGAGCGCATCATGAACAGGCAAACGGGCAATACAGTTATCATTCCAATGGATCACGGCGTTACAGTTGGTCCCATACCAGGGCTCGAAAATCTCCCCGAGATGGTGAACAAAGTGGCAGAAGGAGGGGCGGATGCCGTGCTCGGGCATCTTTTCGTGCCGTTTTATGGACATCGTGGATATGGCAAGGATATTGGACTTATCATTCACCTTTCAGCATCCTCCATGTATGCGATAGATCCCAACCAAAAAACCATCGTGACGGAGGTTGAGGAAGCCATCAAGGTGGGTGCTGATGCCATCAGCGTGCATGTCAACATCGGTGCCGAGAATGAACCGGATCAGCTCAAGGATCTGGGCATCGTATCAAAACAATGCAGGCATTGGGGATTCCCGTTACTTGCCATGGTATACCCGCGAGGGCCGAAAGTGAAATCGGAACACGGGGTAGAAGAAGTGAAACTTGCCGCGCGATTAGGTGCCGAATTGGGTGCCGACATCATCAAGACAAATTACACGGGTGATATCGATAGTTTCAAGGATGTTGTCAGGGGATGCCCTGCACCCATCATCATCGCGGGAGGTCCAAAGATCGAGGGCGTGAAGCGTTTGCTACAAACCGTTGAAGATGCCATCCAAGCAGGAGCAAGAGGAGTCGCATTTGGAAGGAACATTTTCCAATCCAAGGATCCCGCTCTTCTAACGAAAGCTCTTGTTAAGATTGTCCACGAACAGTACACTGCTACTGAAGTCATGAAAGAATTATTCTCGGGATCCGATATCGGGATAGATTGATCATGCCGCTCGATGGAATGTTGATCCACGAGGAATCCGGAGACGGGTACACCTTTTGGTTCTATCAAGTCGAGTTGCGAAATATATTGTTGATAATGGTATCTGATAACCCAGACGGGATTCCAGGTCTTGGAAACATTGCCCTTTGTGCAATTGCAAGAATTCCCCATGCAAGATACACGTCTGGAACGATCCCCATGGGTAATGCGAAGTACGATGTTCTTTCAAGGTCAGTTGCCGAAATCCTTTCCCGGAAGCTGGAATCCCCGGTTGTGCTATTCCTGGACGTGCATTTCGAACCAACCGATGCAAAGATAGTCCGGAAATTGAAGATTGCCGTTAACAAGTTCACCGAACGGCAGGAAGATGGCAAGGAATGAACGATAAGGAAGAATAAAGTGACATGATTGCTCCATTCACGGCTTGAATGCTCCTTTTTTCCAACCGGTACTGAGCCACCATGCAATCACGAGTTCAAAGAGGAATTCTTGTATCGCGAGCAGGTGAGGTAAGTAATGATAGGACCTGCCTTGCAAAAAAGGGGGAAAAAAATCGCCACGAACGAAAAGTGGCTGGTCATGCTGCAATATCGCTAATACTGTAAACCTTGATACCACGAGGTTTCTTCACGTTCCCGATCCTTGTCCCTATGATGATCTTGACCCCTTCCTTGGTGGAAATGTCGAGAAGTCGCTGGCTTATGATGCCATCAAAGAGTATATTCTTGATGTTACCATCTTCCTTTTGCAGTTCATCCACGATGAGAGACGTGGGAACTTCCTTCACCAATTTCAGGTTTTCATCTAAAAATCTTGCTTTCGTGGTTCCAAGAACATCTTTCGCGACTTTCCGGAGTTCATCTGGAATATCTCCAGCAGCATCCGATGTTACCTTGGTCCGGCTTCGCTTGGCAGGAATGGTTCTAGAGGGTTTCTTGGAATATTTCTTCTTGTTTCTTGATTTCTGGGACGTGTCTTGTGCACGGGACTTGAGCTGACGGGTATCCTGCTTTCTTTCTTGATGTTTCTGGTGTTCTTGGGAGGTAAATGTCATCCTTGTTACAGGTTTATTATTAACGTATGCCACCTTGCCTTGAAGTGCCTTCAAGAGGTCCTTCTTCGTGAGATCTTCCACCTCCTTGCCTTGAGGGGCTCTTGCAACGAAATCAATTTTTCCAACTTGCAAGAGCTCGTTGAGAATCATGTCACCTCCACGGTCCCCGTCAAGGAATGCAATGGTGGTTTTCTTCTTGCTTAGTTGAGCAATGGTTTTCGGCACTTTCGTGCCGTTCGTGGCAATAGCGTTTTTAACCCCGATACTAAGCAAGTTCAACACATCTGCACGACCCTCGCAGATGATGATGGTGGCATCCATTTCAACCTCCGGTCCCGCGGGCAGGTTCTCCTCACCGTAAGTTACGATATCATCAGATAAGCGGGCTTCGCTCACCTTATCCGTGATCTCTTGGGTTTCGGGGGCGACCTCAAGATCCCATTTTTGGAGCAATTCAGTCGCTCGTCCTATGATCTTGTCTCGTTTCTTCTTCCGCACGTCCTCCAAGGACTCTAGTTCGAATTCTGCAATGCAGGGGCCGACACGGTCCACTGTCTCGATCGTTGCCGCCATGATGGCAGTCTCGACCCTGTCCAAGGAGCTAGGAATGATTATGTATCCGGTCGTGAGACCGTCTTTACTTTCCATTTCAACGTTGATCCTACCAATCCTTCCACTCTTCTGGAGTTCCCTGATGTCGAGCTCCTCGCCGATCAATCCCTCGGTTTGGCCGAAGATTGCACCGACGACGTCGCTCTTCTCTACAACTCCTTGTATCGTGAATTTTGCCCGGATCTCGTATTTCACCGTTGAAAATTCTGAAAAACTATTTCCAGCCAACAGGTATTCACCTACTTGTATTTCTGTTACTGCCGGAAACCCAAAAGTCGAAATAATGCGCTTTCTAAATCCAAATACATCTCGCGTTAGAATCCATCGCGCGTTGCTATTTCCTTGAAACTCCCATTGAACACGACCATGATGCTTAAATGTTTTCTTGCATTGCACGGTGAGATATTAGTGCGGTGCGTGAACACGTTGAACGTGATGAATGTAGTGAACGTGATGAGCTTGAATGTAAGGTGCTCCCATGGAGCACCGGAGCATTATCGGTGACGATATAGGCGATCCGGTCAGCCTTTCTTGTTTTTTGAACGAATATGGTAATTGGGCGCCCGATCAAGGCGCTAATTGATTGTAATGTTATGAAAAGGGCATTTACTAGAATCATAACAATCCGAGCACCGTGGTTTATGTAACACGCAATTACTCGGACACGGAATAAAAAGGAAAACGCACTTATAAAAATTACACTAGCATGAATATAACCTCGTTCCAACGTCTATCGCCACTACACACATGCTTCAGGAAGTCGATCTCCCACGTTGTGCATTTTTTTCATGCACCGATTCGCTTTACATGGTATTTCTAGCTGGCGATACCTGGTGACCATGTTTCACGGGAAAATTTAGAGTATCAATGAGATATACCGGTTTGCTTCATTCTCGTTTCCAGCCAGCATTGCTACATCTGCTGCCTTCTGGAATAGCTGGTTTGCTTCATCATTTTTATCCAGATCTTGATAGATGAAACCCATGGCCGCGTATATCTTGGGAATCTCGTTTAAATCTCCAAGGGCTTCGAGTAATTCCACGCACTCCATGTAGGCATTGATACTTGCTTCATATTGCTCGAGTTGGAAATTGATTGCACCCAACTTTCCAAGAATGTATGACTTTAGCTTTTGGTTGCCTTCGCTGCCTTCGAGAGCCTTTAATCCCACGTTCATGTATCGCCTCGCGTGTTCGAATTTATCGATGGAAAACAAGTACCGGGCAATTAAAACAGCAGCTTGGGCAATCCCATTCTTATCATCCATGTCTTGGTACAAGTGCAATGCCTTGAATGCGGGTACCGCAGGATCAAGGCGATTTCCCTCCATCTCTTCACCAAAATTCAGGAACGCAAGCGCTTTATCCCCTTGGTCTTCAAGAGAAGATGAGACTTTCTGGCTGAACTCGATTTCCTTACGCATGAAAAAGAGATACCATTGGGAGCATATATTTTCATCCATTCGAGAGAGATTACCAAGACCTATCCATAATACTCATGGATGTCCTTGATGACTTCAAAAAAATCAGGGATTTCCATCCTGAATCCTGCTGCATACCAATGGCCACCACCCCCGCGGGTTTCGGCATACTTGCTCGCATCAAGTTCACGGCTATCCTTTCTTGCTTGATTCACGCTAACGGTGCAATGAATCACCGCGTTTCTATCATCTCCCTTGTAGACGAGCATGTACCTGTAATTGATGCCCATTTTTTTCACTTGTGGATTGAGAATGAAATAGGGTAGCGCCGCGCTATGATGTTCCCGGTCGTCTTGATTCCCGACATCACTTTCGTCGTAGAACAAGAAACCATTGTAAAAGAAATATCGTTTCTTGGTTTTATCAGTTGTTTCCTTGTTACTTTCCTCATCAATGGCTTCCAAGAATGAATTGAAATCATCAAACACGAGGATATCCTTCAATTGCCTCATGCCTCGCTTGATCTTCTTCTGCTGGTGGCGCACTTTGCGTTGGATTTCGGGAGTTCCGACGATTCGAGTTAGATCAGGGATTTCCACCATGTCAAATATCAAGTCAACCATGAAATCGTAATCATTCCTATCATCATAGATTGCCATGGAAAATTGCTCGAATTCGGGAGCGATTCTTTTCGGTTCCCTCCCGGTATCCCGTGCATCCACGTAATCGAGTAAATCTTCATCGATCAAGTCCCCTCCATCCTTGAAAAGCTGCTTGAAGAACATGTATGCAAGGGTTGCCGCACTGTGCCCTGTATCATGAAAAACGAACAAGGATGCATCGCTTGGCACTGCCGTAGTGTCGTGGTGATCGATCCACACGTGCGCATGCTCATCATGGGGTAAATCCAAGATAATGATGAATCCCCCCACAAATCCCTCGTCTTCTTCATCAAGTAGAAAGGAGTTCCCCGACTGGATGGCCGATGGGCTTTCAAAGAAAATGCCGATATCATCGAAATCCATTTTTATCAAGGCACGGACGGTGATAACTGCAGCAAGAATGCCATCGGGGTCATTATGCGTGATGATATTAATGTAGCCATCATGTTCCTTGATGGTACTGGTTAATTTCTCCATTGAATCCACATCCATCTTTATCGGGTTGAAAGCCTTGATCAATCAAGATTATCCTGCAGGAATCCCTCTATCAAGTTGAAAGCTTCTTCTAAAACGTCCACGGGTGCAAGATAAGTCATCCTGAGATGATTGGTTCCATACTTGCCAAAACCGGAACCATAAACAGTCATGACCCCAGTGTCCTTTAACAGGTCAAGCACGAATTCCTTGTCTGTTTTCCATGGACATCCATCCCATTCCATGAAATCCAAACGGGGGAAAAGGTAGAAAGCGCCGTCAGGCACGTTCGTTGAAAGTCCATCGATCTCGGCAATTCGCTTGACACAAAAATCCCTGCGTTTCCAGAGCTTATTGACCATATTACTGGTGTGATCCTTGGGATCCTCCAAGGTTTTTATCGCGGCATGTTGGGCTGGTACATTAACGCACAATCGTATACGAGCGAGGGATTCGATATTTCGTTTCAATCCATTCAAGCGCCCTTCGGGATCGTGGAAATACATGTATCCTAACCGCCACCCGGTGGAAAGGTGAGCCTTGGAAAACCCGTTCATGCCGATAATAGGCAAGTCATTTTTCAAGGTGGACACGGGACACGTGTACGAGTTTTGCTTCTCGAATAATATCTGATCGTAAATTTCATCAGACACTAATGGTATATCATGCTCAGCAGCCAAGTCATTGAGATTCTTGATGAATTCCTGGTTGTATAGCACGCCCGTCGGGTTATTTGGTGAACAAAGCAGGATGAATCTTGTATTCTTGGTTACCTTGGTCTTGAAATCCTCTATATCCGGCTGCCAATCGTTATTCTCGACGAGCTCGTATTCAACATGCTTGCCACCAAAAAATTTCGTGTAAGAAATATACGGGGGATAAACAGGCCCCGGTACAAGTACTTCATCACCATCTTCGACCAGAGCCGCGGTCACAAAGAAAATTGCTTCCGAAACACCGCTTGTAAGGATGATATCGTCGGGATCAAGATTTAAACCATTCCGACGCCCTTCTTCCTCGGCAATTTTCATCCTGAGTTCGTGCACCCCAAGCGAGTTTCCATACATGTTATACCCGTTCCTGGCAGCTTCTGCCAGCGATTCAATAATGTAATCGGGGGTCTCGAAGTCCGAGACGGCAGGATTGACGGGATCTCCTATGTTGAAATAGTAAATCTTTTTACCCTTTTTAGCCAGCTCATCACCTACTATGGCTATATCCCTTATGGCATATTCCATCCCTTGCACGCGCTTGGCTATCTTCATCTTTTTTTCTTCCCTGCCATGCATGGTCCACCAGTGAACTAGTAACACAAGATTAAATTGCTTTTGTATTTTATTAACACCCATGGATTTTTCTCGGGAACACATTCACCAGAAGGCTGTTGATATCATTAGCAAATGCACGGTCTCTGGATGCATGGTTGGCACGTCAGAAAGCGTGACCGGTGGCGAGATCGCTTCCTCATTAACCAAAGTGAAGGGATGTTCTTCGGTCCTTTTCGGTTCACAAGTGGTCTATTCCCCAATGGCAAAAGCTGCCTTCTGCAATCAACCCACCAAGAGGATATTAGAAGTGGGAACCGTTTCAAGGGAGATCATGGACATCCTACTTGACTGCATGGGAAGGAGATTTTTCAACCAGATCATTGCGGATGATGGTTACCTGCGGGAGACAAGCCAAATACCATCTATCTTCATATCAGTCGGCACGGTGGGTGTTGCCGGGAAAAAGGTGGAGGATAAAGAAACGGGATTCGTGATCACGGGTCTCAGGTCATGGGATGTTGCCAGGGTTCGGGATGCATTGACTCAACCCGCAAAAGCTCCAAATAGCACGCCGCTCTTGGACCAAGACCATGACATCATCAAGGCGCGCTCGCTCGATGGAACAAGGCGGGAAATCATCCTGCAAGCGACATCCCTGGTCCTTGACATGATATTGAATGTGGTTCCGTGATGCAGCCATCCAGATGGAATCCATGATCTCATGCGAACGCATGATGATCGGTGATCCGGGGTTACCGGCGCACGATCACGTATTTTGACTTCTTCCGGACAAGGACATGGGAATCCACCAGCGAGTTCAGGAGCTTGTAGAGCTTCTTGCTTTTAGATTTGGAAATCACGTTAAGATCATTCTTTATCTTGAGATAATGGAGCTCGTAATTGCGCTCCCGTCTCATTCTTTCTATGTATTGTTTCAATACAGCCCGGTTGAGCAATGTACCTTCATCCGTGTGCTTTGGAGCGTATTTCGATGGTTCCCTTTGCTTTTGCGTTTTAGGTGGGGCGGGAGCCTGTGATTTGCTTGATGTCGCTGTTTTCGAGGGTGGAGCCGGGCTTGGAGCACTGGGTTTCTTGCGAACAGTTATGGATGTTTTTGCAATGGGTTTTGGTGTTATTGGTTCCACCTGTTCGAGCTTCTTGGCTCTTTCCAGTCTCTTTTCCTGTTTAACCTTGTCCAGCTTCTTCTTGAGTATTTTTTGCTTCCGTTTCCTGATAATTTCCTTCTTGATGACCTGCTTCCGCTTTCGGGTTGCTTCCCGCTTCTTTCTAATCATGTATGCTCCTGCGATGCCAACAACACTCGGGATTATTATCGCAATTAAGATAAGAGGTAAATTGATAACCTTGACTTCCTGAATGACAAACTTAACCTCCCTCACCCCATCATCAAATCGGAGCCAGATGTCGTGGGTACCAGGTTCCAGCTTCACGTTGGTCTCGTATACCGACGTTCCCGAGACACGCTCCATGTCGAATTCCCACGTGTCATCAACGATGATCTTGGGACCAAGAATGATCAAGCCATCAGGTGAACTAATGTCGAATGCCACCCGGTATTGTCCAGGCTTGTAAATCACCGGCTTGAGCATTTGGACCGGCTCGTGCAATGGCTTGTAATACACGTTTATGATCTGTCCATCGATGATCGAAACGTTACTTGGCCTGAAGGGGTCCTTGAAGCGAAGGGAATATGCGTGGGAACCATGAGTTAAGTTAATCATGAAAGAATACATGACGCCTTCGGTGAAATTTGTTCCATCAACAGTCATGTTATAGCATGCACCATCCCACTCCAAGGTGAAATGTTCAGGGGCTAACCCCTCCGGGTCGACATAATTAACTTGAATGGTGATCAAGTCGCCAACCCAGTTATTGATGGGGAGGGTACTCAGCACCGAGTGCTGCGGGGGGTCATTGATGAAGAATGAATACTCTTCAGTGGTAAAAACGTTCCCCAGCACGTCAACAATCATGTACCTTCCCTGGTACACCCCTGGGGAAAAGTGATGATTTGATAGGAAATTCAAGTCCAACGAATCGTTTTCATATGCGCCATCAACGAAATCGATTGAGAGGTTGTACTCTCCCACGAAGGTTTCATGAAAATCGGTGAGATTGTAATTAAACATCACTGCCTGCACGTGCACCTTTGAACTGGATGAATAATTCACGCCAACCTGCAAGGGATGGGTGGTTTCATGGAATCCATCGATCGGGAAGGCATCCATCACTGCCAAGTTCGGCCGTGCTGGGGTAAACACGAAAGTCTGTCGACTCAATGGTGGATCATCCAACGCGGGCAAATCGATCTCCTCGTAATGCATTCCATCGCCGTAGTTCATACCGCCAATCGATAGTTCCATGAGGTCTCGAAACGAGAACAAGATATCGCCACTTGAATGCAGGATGATCTGGAACCAGCCTAGATAATCGTGACCTCCAGAGGTAATGTTGTAATAATTGATGAAGTAATATTCTGCAACGAACATGTCCTCGTATACTTGATATGTTAATTCTGAATCATAGAACATCGTGTTCAGGTAAATGAACTCCTCTGCAAGCAGATTGATTGCCAATAGGGAAGCACCGTTAGATGCACCCGGTGTAGGTTTAACGGTGCTTGTATTACCGCTGAAACGAATGAAACCATCCCGTGATAACTGGAAACTTGAAAAATTGATACCGTAAAAGGGGAACTCGAACGGTATGCTTACTTCCGTGAATTCTGCGGTGGCAACCTGTGGATCATCCAACTGGTGCCACTCGAATAGCAAGTTCTTGGTCGTACTATAATTTGAGAAGGATGGCCCCTCCCACGACAAGTTTGGGCCCGAGAAGGTGGTGCTATTCTTCCATCCATCTGGTGTAAGCACTCGATAGGAATAGGAATAAGTGGACGATGGACTTAGATTCGCATGTGACAACTCGTATACCTTCCCATTAACGTAATTATCATCGTTGCCGTCTGCTTCAAACATGGCGTATTCAACGCCGTTCAATTCCAAGATGATATCCAGCGGGGCTCGACCTTGGAGATTCCTGTAGTCACATGCAAACATGAATGGCGTTGTCTCGTTGCCAGTCGTTGGGGTTACAGCATGCGGGATGATTCTCGAGCTGCCATCGTTTGGGTACGTGAATAGCAATGATACATGGGATATATTTGTGGAGAATGCATAGGTGGTTGCCGTGGAGTTATCGCCATAGTTCAAGCCAATCGTTTCCACGTGCGTGAAGTTCGAGCTCGCTTGGTTGATGTTGAACTGGATGCTCCCGTTCTTGAAGAGCACGTACTGGTAGGTGATGTTGTACCCCCTATCCTCCTCGAACATGACGATATCTTGTTCAATCACGATGTATCCGGTGGTAAGGTAAATCACCATGGTGGTAATTCCATCCGTGCATTGATCCCACGTGTCTCCCGATATGAGCACGCCTGATAAACCCGTCGGTGGCTCTGCTGATGGAATGGTGATTGGCTGGGTGTTGCTGGTGTTGGAAAACTTGAAGAAGCCGAAATGAGAGACTTGGATCTCGCGGGATGCATGGTTGTAGAAATTGAACGTGAACGGGAGGGAATAATTCCAGTGGTAGTTGTAGAATTCATTAACAGGGACAGGCGTTCCACTACTGGTATCGAACCATTGGTAGGATACTTGCGTCATCGTGTAATTCTCGATGGATGAAACGCTTGGTCCGGCAATCGAGCCAACATCGGGACACCTGGAGATGTTGACACCGTTCGATGCCGTGATGTGGTAAGAATAATTTCCTGGAAGCGGGAGCATGATCTCGCGGTAAAATACCACACCAGCCGCGAAATTTCCGGACGCGTTCACCATGTCCCAGTTGTATGTAGCGTTCTCGTGAATCACGGTGAGATTGACATCTTGGGGAGTGCTATTGGTGGAATCAGTCAACGTGATTGAAAAATTGAATATCGTGTTATTTACCGTGCCCTTCATCACGTTCAAGTGTGGATTTTCCAGCAACGGGTTATCCCCTGGCGCAGACTTCACGGGGGGCGTGAGAGTCGTGAGTCCATCACTTGAAGGTGAATGGTTTCCATCACCAATCAAGCAAAAAGCTAGAATGGCACCACATGAAAGAATCACCAGCAGGTACCACGAGACATGCCGTTGCTTTCGGACCATTAAGGATTTTAATAACTAGGGGTTTATAATTACTTACTGATCGCGAGAAACCGTGGTGGATGATGGAAGGGTACCGGGAAATATACAAGATAAAGACGGTGGTTGTTGGTGCTAACGCGGTCGGGAAAACCTCCCTCATCAGGCGCTACGTGACTCATAAATTTTCCGAGGAGTATAGCGCGACCGTTGGCATGGATATCACGGTGAAGGAGATTGATCTTGCATTCGGTCTCGTGTCCCACCACATCGTAATTGCCCTGCATGACCTGGCGGGACAGTACAGGTTCGAATCCTTGCATAAATCATTTCTCAAGGGAGCGGATGCTGCCATCATCGTGTGTGCCCAAGACGATCCAGAAAGCATTTTTGGAAAGAAGGATATCCACAGCGACATGGTAATCACCACCAATGACTGGATTGAACGCATTGAAATGGCAAACCCGAATACCTACGTTCCCAAGTTATTAGTGATGAATAAATCCGATTTGGACCAAAATGAAATCAGTGATAGCGAGATAAAGAAGATCTGCAATGAAAACCGGATTCTCGCCGCGTATCGTACCAGCGCAAAAACGGGAGAAAACGTGGATAAGGTATTTAACGTGATTGCCGGTATCCCGCTGATAAGGGATAATGTTAAGTTTTCAAGACGTGCACCTTGAATTTTTGAGCCCGCAACGTGAAACGCGTGGAAAATACCATCCAATGACTGATTCTCCATGATGATTAATAAGAACATCTCACTTTCTTGATAAAATTATAAGAAACAGGCAATATCCTTTAATTCCATTCATGCTATACTATTCTGACTAGGAGATCGTAAAACGCTCGACCACCGGGTGTTCATTCTTGGTAGAAAAAACTTACAGGGAAATCAACGAGAAAATCCAAAGCGGCGAGGCGGTTGTATTAACAGCTGAGGAGATGATAGAATTCGTTGAATCGAACGGCACGGCGAAAGCTGTCGAGGAAATTGATGTGGTCACCACCGGAACCTTTGGAGCAATGTGTTCCTCCGGGGCATTTTTGAATTTCGGCCATTCCGATCCACCTATCAAGATGGACAATGTATTTCTAAATGGGGTTGAAGCATATCATGGTGGAGCCGCCGTGGATTGCTACATCGGAGTCACGAAGATGTCCGAGCAGCAACCCTTCGAGTATGGCGGCGGCCACGTGATAGAAGATTTACTATTGGGAAAATCAATAGAGTTAATTGCAGAAGGATATGGAACCGATTGCTACCCTCGAACCCACATCAAGACAACCATCACCTTGGATGATCTGAACCAAGCCATCCTATGCAATCCCAGGAACGCGTACCAGAGATACGTCTGCGCGACGAATTCCACGAACAGGACTTTATACACGTACATGGGGAAACTTTTTCCCGAGCATGGCAACGC
>WJJB01000170.1 GCA_014729935.1 Candidatus Bathyarchaeota archaeon
CATTTCACCGTATCTACATGGATTTTCCCCTTGAGCAATGGCTCGTCTTCCAATGCCTCCAAGATAACCTGCCCGCCCATCACACTGCAATTCGTTCCAAGGCACACCTTCACGTGAATCATGATCACGGGATTCTTGGAATGCATTGGTTATTAATTGGCAACTTGCCGATGTTGGGGGATTAGATCGCTTGATCTTGCATTTCCCTGTATCGGGCGACTTTCTCATCGTGCAATGCCTTGATTTGCCGCTTCATGTCCTTATATTCACTCGTGGAACCATCAATCGGGAACTTCCTGAGCAAAAAGTATCCACATATCAAGAACATGGCAGGTATCAGGCCAATAGTGAGTAAAATACCGAATTGTGCAAGCAACGGTTGAACGGTGGCTTCTTGATCGTAATTCGTGAGTTCCAGAACCAGCGCTACAATCCCAGCAGCCAGGGATTGCGCCGGTTTCGTGAAAAAAGCCGCCGCACCGTAATATGCACCTTCCCTTCTCGAACCGGTTTCCAACTCGTCCTTGTCGATCACGTCTGCCAGTAATGTCGGTAAAATCAGGTTTATCCCGGCAAAACCCAGGCCCACGATGAGCAGGGAGATGTTAGCCAAGACAAGGGTGAATGAGAAGGTTAGCATTATCAAGCCCGCTATGATGATGATTAATTCGTACATGAGTGCACGCTTTCCGCCAAAACGACGGTTCATGGTCATCCCGATGGGAAATCCCGCCACGCTTGCACCCAAGAACACGCCAATGGGTAAAAATGAGACAGGGTCATCATTAGATATCCCCAACACGTCTTGCACCAGGAAGGTGATCTGGGAGTAGGTGATGGAATAGAAGAAGGTGATGGTAAATAGCAAGCCAACATGGATGAGAAATCCCTTGTTCTTCACGGTATACTTGATCGAGGTCTTGAAACCCATTACCTTGGTCTTCGTGTAACTCAATTCCTTTCGTTCGGTGATCGTGAAAGACATCACGGCGAGCAATAATGATCCACCAATTGCAAACACGAGAATGAGAACTTGGATCACCGGCAAGTTGTTTTCATAGGGATATCCCGCCTTGTCTTGTATGAACAAGAACGGGAAGATGAAGGTTATTGCCTGTCCCAAGCCAAGCCCAAGGGACCAGAAAAGGTTCGCACGCGCGCGATCCACTGGATCGATGGTGAGTTCCGCAACAAGGGAATTCTGGGAAATACCGATGATGGTGTAAAAAAGATCATAGAGCATCAAGCCGCTGAATAACCAAAAGAAGAATATCACTTGGGTGCTTCCCAACCCGGGATCGAGGTGCAAGGGAGGGAAGAATATGAAGATGAGGGATGCTCCAATGAGTGGTGTAGCGAGCATGAGCCACGGTTTCCTCCTGCCATATCTCGTCCGGGTCCTGTCACCCAAGTATCCTATCAACGGATCATTGATGGAATTCCACGCGAGATACAAGACCCACGCCAAGGCCCAGTAGATGAATTCAATCTTCACGATCTTGATATAGAAGTTGGAAAGCCATGCTGCGAAAAATCCAGAGCTTAACGAATATCCGATGCTCCCGGTAAAGAACTTCAGCTTGTCGCGGGTACTAATATGCTCGAGGGCTAGTTCCGTCATTCCTTGTTAATCCATGTTTAACTCAATTTAAACGGGGGGCCATGCCACCGGTTGGCAAGTACAGTTATTAGCAATGCAGTAGACACCTCACCATGGATACACCCATTCATGGCACCTGTGATCCGCGCTTCGAGCCTGTGGAAGAGACCTTCAGGATGCATTTTGCGAGGGGGAAGGATGTGGGTGCTTCCTTCGCCCTCATGATCGGCGATGAGCTGCTCGTGGATCTTTATGGTGGTTATGCAGACAAGGAGCGGACCCGACCGTGGGAACGAAACACCATCGTGAACGTGTTTTCCACGACAAAGATCATGACCGCCCTCTGCATCCACATCCTAAGGGATAGGGGAATGGTGAGCTACGACGCACCCGTGATGGAATATTGGCCGGAATTCGGGTGCAATGGCAAGGAGGAGGTCAAGGTATGGCACCTGCTTACCCATAGCTCGGGACTTCCCCACTTCGGTGAACCCATCGAACCGGAGGCATTATACGACTGGGATCGCATGATTGGTATCTTGGAACGTCAAGCGCCATTATGGGAGCCGGGAACGAAGCTCGGATACCACATGACAACATTCGGTTACTTGGTGGGAGAGATCGTGCGGCGAGTGACTGGAAAAATGGTAAGCACATTTTTCAAGGAAGAGGTAGCCGACCCCATGGACATCGATTTCATGCTCGGGGTCCCGCCAGACCAGCATGACCGCATCGCCGACTTGATCCCCCCCAAGAATTCCATGCTCCAACGGATAGCAAGGAATAATTTCCTCTACAAGTTGCTTCGAAAACCCATCTTCCTGCAAGTCATCCGCAATCCCTCGGTAGCATCGGAAACTGGCATCCCGAACACGCCGGAATGGAGATCTGCAGAAATACCCGCCTCAAACGGCCACGGCAATGCAGTGTCCATTGCCCGCGTGGGTGCCATCTTGGCAAATGGTGGCATGTTGGAAGGCAAGCGGGTGCTATCCAGTGATACCGTGAACGAATCTGTCGTGCCCAGGGTGAAGGGGAAAGATATCGTTACCTTCGAAAAGCACCAGTTCGGGCTTGGATGGGCAGTTAACCAAGATAAACTACCCCATGGAAAGGTTGCGGAACGGGCATTCCAATGGGGGGGGCTCGGTGGAAGCATCTGCTGGATGGACCTGGACGAGCGAATGTCGTTTGCATTCGCCATGAACAAGATGAACCTCAGGTTGCTGGGAAAGCAAAGGCGCGAGCGATTCAGGGATGTCGTGTACAAGTGCTTGCGTGATGCTTGAAACGAGATCACCAAGTGCCCATGGTGGCACCGATCACCGATGACCAATTAACGATCAACGGCGAGCGGTGCTGGTATCAATCGCCCTGCGGTTTCTTGAACACTCGCTCGGGACGTGCAACACCAATGTAAAAATAGATGAACCCGAGCATCGCGAAAAGCCACATGGGCAACGCGCTGAAGTTATCAAGAACCAAGAGATCATCGATTGCCAAGAACAAGTAAGAAAGGAACATGAAAACACCAGACCATGATATGAAGCGCAATGCTTTACGTTCTGCTTCCTTTGGTGCCTTTCCCGACAGCTTCCTTGAATTATATGCAATATATAGGAAGGGGAGGGTTACCAGGAATTCTTGCACGATGAGTAATGTTGGAAAGGTATTGATGCTTCCAGAGTTCAAGAAAACCGTGAGAACATGGGCGAAGTTCAGGGTGATAAGTAGCGCGTTGATACTGATGAAAACTAGTGGAATGATGGTGTGCCCGCGCCTTTGTTCGGTGCGAGGAATGAAAAGCTCGATGGCAAACACCAGGTAAAAGGTGATGGCTATCAAGCCAACGAGTCTTGCAACCAAGTCATCCATGATCTTGAACAGCCCCCCCGTGATGAATAAAGTCGGCAATATCACGAACATGGCGACGATGAAGGTGAGCAAGGCTAAACCTAAAAAGAGCGCAACCCGACTCTTGCTTTTCCTGTATTTCTTGATCAATGAGGCACCCAAGACGAGAGCGATTATTCCGCTCACGCCCATGATGATTGCCATCAGGATATCCCATGGAAGGCTTGCGAAAAATGAGTCAGGGCCTATCCACGGTGGAATTTCAAAGGCCATGCACATTCACGAAATCTAGAGTGTATCGATCCTTTCCATTTAAAAAAACAACTCCACCGCTAATAAATACCGCGATCACGCAGCCTTGGTCACTATCAAAAGGTTCAAATGAGTAGGATTGGAACAATAGAAGGAATGGGATGTAATTCAATCCCGCCACGGAGATGAGATAGATTGTAAACTACCCCTCCCTAAAGGGAGGGGCTTTCCCTTGACGGGAGAGCCCGAGGTTACCAGACCAAGGCGGTAGAAATACCGGCTACGATGGATCGGTCACGACACCCCCGAATGCCGCACCAGTTCGGGGCTCTGTCGCCGGCAGTTAAAAGCCCTAAAGGGTTGCGGGCGGTGCTGCCGGCACGACAAGCCCTTCCATCATCGTCGAGGTGAGGCCGGATTCCGTGTTTGGTTACAGAACACGGATACGCGCTACCCCCGC
>WJJB01000171.1 GCA_014729935.1 Candidatus Bathyarchaeota archaeon
GGAAGCGCGTCCAACAGTTCGGGTCTTGCCTTTCCGTGGTTCCCACGGTAGATGTAATTATGATGGTTATGTTTTGTTCTCCTCGAAGGATTTGTTTTCCCTCGCCGTCCATTCTACCAGCCAGTGGTTCCCGATTCACCGCTGGCAGCTAAGCATCTTGGATAGCAATGCTTCTTGCGCCGCGTTCGGGCAGATGCGCACCTTCACGGCGTGTTTGACGAGCACTGCTCCAGCCATCGAACCCATCGCTTGAAAAGGGAGGCAGACCATCGTATTTCTGCAGAAGGCGAAATTCATTCCGCACCTAAACCAAAGGGGCGATTATTCTTTCGCGAAACTGGTGAAGCAACCAAGGCTAAGGATCTCTCTCGCCATGTTGCTAAAACCGGACTTGTTATAAGGGAGCAGGTAATGACGTACTCGTGTGCACGTGAAAGAAGACGAGGTGCTTGCAGGACTGAGTGAAATCACGTTTTTTGGTGGAACGGGGGGAATTGGCGGGAACAAAATACTAGTAGAGGCTGGGGATGCACGGTTCTTCTTGGATCACGGCCAGAGTTTTTCCTTTGGCAATCGATTCTTCACGGGGTGGCTCTCGCCACGGGAGAGTAGAACTGGCTTGAAAGATTACCTCGCCTTGAACCTGATCCCCCCCGTGCAGGGATTGTATTCCGCTCGCGTTTTGGAAGGCACATGTCTTGAACACGGGGCTCCTGCGTTCGATGCTATTTTCATCAGCCACGTGCATTACGATCACTTGGCGCATTTGCGCTTTGTTGATGCAGATATCCCCGTCCACATGGGCATCACGACGAAACGCATGCTTGATTCATGGGAATGCACCAGCTCCGGGGTGAATTTCGGTCCCCACGATTATCATGCATTCAAGACCGGGAACATCGTGCACGTGGGAGATTGTGATATAGAGCCAGTGCACGTGGACCATTCCACACCCGCCGCTTATGGCTTGATCGTGCATGCCCCTGAAGGTGCTATCGTGTATACCGGGGATTTGCGGTTACATGGCCCCATGGCTCATATGACAAGGGATTTCATTGATAAAGCAAAAGAGGCCGAGCCGGTAGCCATGATATGCGAGGGAACCCGGGTGGCACCCGTGGAAACCAGGAAGGACACCAGCGAGCACCAAGTATTGGCAGGAGCAATCAACACCGTAAAGCGAGCGCGCGAGCTGGTTATCGTTTCATTCTACAACCGTGACGTGGATAGGATCAAGACTTACCACCAGGTAGCAGTTGCCACCGGGCGCCAATTCGTTGTCTCCATGAAAGTTGCCCATCTCATCAAATCCCTTGTTGATGATCCTGGCATCATCGTGCCTGATCCGTTCTCCGATCCCCACATGCTCGTTTACAAGCGAACCTTGAAAAGATTTTTCAAGTGGCAAAAGGAAATTATGTCTTCAGACGAGGCAATTGTCGATGCCAATTACATCCACGAGCACCAGGAGGAATTGATCTTGCACTTGGATTTCACCCACTTCAACGAAATCATCGATATACAGCCAAATCCAGGTTCCATTTACATTAATTCCATGTCTGAACCGTTTTCCGAGGATGATATCGAGGACCTGGTGAAGGATAACTGGCTCCAGCATTTCCAAGTAGAACGGGTCCAGTTACATGCCAGTGGACATTGCTCCATGGATGAAATCTTCTCCATGGTGAATGAGATCAACCCGAATGTCGTGTTCCCGGTGCATACCGAGCATCCCATGCTATTTATGGGTAACGTGACCCCCGAAGTGAAGGTGCCAACTGCTGGTGAAAAATTCACGGTTTGAACCGCGCAGGATGGCATAACTGGTTTGCCAAGAGCAACATAGGGACTCGATCGATCTTCCCTCCTAGCTAGGGGCACGCCACTTGGCAAGCTGCCTGAATCGCCTAACCAAGATCATGAGGGACCATGGTGCCTATCTTTCAATTGCCAAGGTCATCCCGGGGTTCAAAGGTTTGAATCCGGGAACCGTCCGAAGCCCCTTGCGCCCCTTGATTCTCTCGATCAATCCTCAAGTGGTGTATTGATCGATATCAAGACTTGTATCGATAATCTCGGGATATCCAACCTGATGTGTGAATGAATGGAACATCGCTACCATGCGCTTCGAGGAAAGCTCACCTTTTCCAGCATGGGAATGGCTAGGTGGGCATTTCGAGCCCGTCATTGGTTCTTGGTAGTGTAATTTTACTTGAAGGATGGACGGCACCGCATTCTGGCAATGCCGGGTGCGCGTGTTATTTTTTGTAGGGCTACAGTATAAAAAGTCTCCATTTTGAGGTTACCCATGCACTTGCACGTGATAACTCCCCGTCATATCTATCTTCTTGCATGTATTTTGAAACATGATGCGTGATGCCATCAAGGTTCTTGGTATCCCAAGGAGGGTGGATTTGCTCGTGGCGTGGGAAAGGTCGCGGATTGCAAGGACAAGTATAATAGATAACATTCACAGGTTGATTGAATCATAATGGCAGCACCAAGATTGGAAGAGTACAAGAAAGACATCTACCGTTGCATCCACTGCAAGGCTTGCAAGTTTTCATATTCCGGGACGCCAGAAAAGTCGGGACCGGGCGAGCACAAGGGCGTGCTGTACGAGGGCATGCTCCAATCGTGCCCC
>WJJB01000172.1 GCA_014729935.1 Candidatus Bathyarchaeota archaeon
CCTTCCCCTTGCTTTGCAAGATGCCCAATGCCTTCCCGGAAAACAAGTGCCGCTGTTGATCGTTGAAAGGTTCGTGACTAATGGGATTGCCGTTTCCCACCGCGATTATTTTCCCTGGACCTTCAACCGAGAAGGTCACCAGGTCCTGCGCACGTGGAACGAGAATACCCGTGGCATCCCGTGCAGAGACGGTGAGATACACGATGTCGTAACCATCTGCATTGATGCAGGCTCGATCTGGCTCAATGGAGAGATGATGTATCGGTCCAGCGGTCGTGATGGCGTGCACTGCAATTTCTTTCCCACTCGTTCTTGCCACGGCCCTCAACTCACCCGGTTGGAATGCGACGTCCCAGAACACGTGTGCCAAGTCATCGAACTCATGCATTTTGCGTGTTCCCAAGGACTTGCCATTCAAGAATAGTTCCACGGATTCGCAATTGGAATATGCCCATACTTCAACATGTTGTCCCTCGTGGAAATTCCACGAGGATGGCACTAAATGCACCATGGGCTCTGCAGTCCACATGCTCTTGTGCAGGAAATAACCATCCTTCGGAAATCCACACAAATCGACGATACCGAAATAAGATGAACGCGCGGGCCAACGGTATGGCGTTGGCTCACCGAGATAATCAAATCCCGTCCAAGAAAAGTATCCACACACGTATTTCCTCGTATTCAAGACGATGAGGGGAATCTCCGAAGTCACATCATGGCTGGAAACCTGGAAATTCGGTCGCATCTTGCCATGGCGGGTGAATCCAATGGGATACTCGTAGATACCCCTGGAACTGAAGGCTGAACAATTTTCCGTGCCGATCATGGCGCGATCGGGGTATTTTTCATGTTCCAGATCATATTGGACTTTCAAGGGCGCATGCTCGCCTACCGTTACAGGACGATCCCCGGAATAATTGTATCCCACCACGTCTAACCTTGCTGCAAAGCCAGTTTCGTTTGCCTGCTCCATCTGGTTGCATCCTTGGGTGACGGGTCTTGTTGGATCTTCACGGTGGAATATTTCCAGCAATCGCTCCAAGACCTGAATTCCTTTTTCACCGTATCGTTCATGTTGCTCGGGTACCTCGTTACCGCAGCTCCACATGATCACGCAAGGATGATTCCTGTCCCGGTGGATGAAATCCATGCAATCCCTTTGATACCACTTGATATCCCCACTTGGCGATACCGGCTCATTAAACCAATTCCAGTACCCCCGCGGGGTCTTCATGATGGTCCACTCGTCGAATAACTCGTCAATGACCAGCATTCCCATCCTATCACAGGCATCAAGGAATGCTCGGCTAGGGGGATTGTGACTGGTCCTGATGGCATTGCAACCCATTCCTTTCAAGATCGTTATCTTCCGCTCGATGGCCCGGGGATGAGCCCGTGCTCCCAGTGGACCATTATCGTGGTGCAAGCATACACCCTTGAATTTCACGTTCGTTCCATTCAGGAAAAATCCCTCATCGGGATCAAATCGAAACCACCTGAATCCAAAGGTCGTGAGGTATTCATCGAGAAGTTCATCCGTTCTCCCATCCTTGATTCTGGTTACCAAATTGTACAAGTTGGGATGCGTTATATCCCACATGTGGGGATCGGGAACCTCACCCTCCAGCACGATCTCATGGTTGCCTGGCTTCAACGTGGATTCCCGCATCATGGCAGGCACGTCGTCCCCTGCCAATCCATTTCCCCTGATCTGGTGCTCTAGAATAGTGTTCCGGGCAAGTGAATCCATGTTTTCCACGCGAGTCTTGACGCGGACCGTGCCCCTGCTGGGTGAAATATGGGGAGTCGTGATGCAGGTACCGTGCCATGCAACATGCACCCGGTTCAAGACGGTAACTTGAACCTTGCGATAGATGCCAGAGCCTGCATACCAGCGGGAGGAGACCCCCGTATTATCCACGCGTATTGCAATAATATTGTTTCGACCCGGGATCACCGCATCAGTGATATCATAACAAAACGTGGCATACCCGTACGGGCGGAAACCCACTCTCTTGCCATTCACCCATATGGTAGATTCCCTGTAGATCCCACCGAATTCCAACCGGATCACTTTACCTTCCCATTCCTTCAACATCTTGAATTCCAACCTGTACCACCCAATGCCTTGTGGCAGGTATCCGATACGGTGATCCAAATTCTGGAATGAACTCCAATTTTCCATCCTGAATTGCTTGAATGGTCCCTCGATCGACCAATCATGTGGAACCGATACTTCCTGCCATTTCTCATCATTGAACCCGGGTGCTTCTCCACCTTCCACGTCTCCACGGTGGAACATCCATCCCTCTCGCAATTCTCGCGTGATCCGGCTCATGGTCATCATTCTATCATTCCCCGGAAGGATATATAATGCTATATAGCTCCATCCATCAATGATCCAATGGGAACACCGTGATTCAACATGCATCCGTTGAAAGATGAATTCCAGCAATTCTCGAAGCCGCGGAACGCGAGTTTTGAACCCGGAGATGAATTTGAAACAAAAAAGGCGCTTTTAGATTCCTCGAGGGACCTCATCCACTTGATCGGCATTGCTACTATTCACCTTGGATTACACGGGTCAAGGGATCTCGTGAATAACTTAAGACCAAGGATCAATTTCCCACTACTTGTTGTGGAAACGTCATCACTTGCGATTATGGAAACATCATCGACCACGATATGAAC
>WJJB01000173.1 GCA_014729935.1 Candidatus Bathyarchaeota archaeon
TTACTGAAGTATTGGTATGGTTTGGTCGGCACAGCGCTTGGTTATTACTCCCTGCAGCCGCGATCATCTTTACCTGGGCAATTGAAGCTAAGAAACGCGAGGATCTTGAGAAGGAGGAATGGGAGCGGCGAGCAAATGTATCGAAAATCGTTAAGGTATTCGCCTTCGTTGGGATGGTATATGGATTGTTCCTGATGATTGGTGCCGTGATGACGGAAATCACGGGTTATTCCCCAAGCTTGTTGTTCAAGAAAAGGTGGGGACCACTGGACATATATGGAAACCCACAAAATATAGTCAACCATTTCACAACGATCGTGTACTTCGTGACGGGAATGGTCATGTTCTTCAAGCCTTTCAAGGATGTCCCCTTTGCATCACTTGTAAGTCTCGCAGTGGCATCGGGAATAACCATCCTCGCAATGCTTTACATTCCTGATTCAGCGGTTGGCTCCTTTATCATAGAACACGTGATAGAATTAAAATGGCTCTTGATCATCATTTTTGTCCTCGTGCTTGCAATAACCTTCGCGCTGTCCAAGGTGTCCTTCACATTGATGACCAAGTTTTCCAAACTCATCAGCATGCCGCCCTTTGCAATAATATACGGCTCCTTCGTGGTATTGCAATCAGTATTGTTACTGGCAGGATTCAGCTTGGTAATGTGGTAAATGAGGATTTTGGCACCACCACCAAGTATCAACCAAAATCTTTTTTTCCCCAGCATCCTCTCCCAAGCTGTAATGAAATCAAAGAAAGAAGCATTATTGTACGAAAAAATGGAGAAGGGCAAGGTTCGATGTCTCACTTGCGGTCATCGATGCACCATTCCTGAAGGCGGTCTTGGGTTTTGCAAGACAAGGACGAATGAAGGAGGGAAATGCTACACGCTCATTTACGGGGTCCTAACCGCGGAATCATTGGATCCGATCGAAAAGAAACCGCTTTTCCATTTCCATCCTGGTAATTCCATTTACTCTATTTCCTCAATTGGATGCAGTTTCAGGTGTGAAAACTGCCAGAATTTCCACATCAGTCAATCATCTGCAGAGGCAAACGGCATGGTGTTCAAGGATCACAGGGGGCGTCGGTTGAACATGAAAGTTACTCCTGCAAAGACCTTGATAGACAAGGTCCTGAAATCTGGAACCAAACTAATTGCATTCACCTACAATGAACCACTCATCTGGCTGGAGTATATCATGGATGTGGGTGCCCTTGCAAAGGAACACGGGATAGAGATTGCGTTAGTTACCAATGGATATTCCACTCCCGATGCTTTGGAAAGGATACTACCTTATATCGATGCAGCAAACGTTGATATCAAGGGATTCAGCAATGATTTTTACAAGAAAGTTTGCAAGATCAATGATTTCAGCCCAGTTCTCGAAACCGTGAAAGAAATGCATGACGCAGGTGTTCTTTTAGAAATTACGAATCTCATCATTCCAACATTGAATGATGATCCATCTGATATCAAGAAACTATGCAGCTGGTGTGTTGAAACGTTGGGAAATGAGGTACCACTTCATTTTTCAGCATACAGGCCAATGTACAAGATGGATATTTCCCCAACACCGACCAGCACCTTGAAACATGCACGAAAAATCGCCTTGGATGCAGGAGTGGAGCACGTGTACATTGGAAATGCATGGATCGAAGGCGGTGAGGATACAAAGTGCCCAAGTTGCGGGGAACTCATTATCTCGAGAACCGGTTACAGGATTGATGAAATCCATTTAGGGAACAACAACACGTGTCCATCATGCGGTCACGACCTTAATATCAAGGGTAATAGCCGGAAAGGAAATGGTGCCATACGACACGTAGCCTGACCTCCATTGTACACCGGGAAGCATTGGAAGTTTTCATTCCTCGTTTTTTATCCAAGTCAGGAGTAAAATGCGAGGAACCACAACCGTACCACATAATTTTAAACCAATAGCGTATTTTTATTGTCAACGCGAATTGACGACGTGAAGGGTCATGGCTCCCGCTATAGAACATCAATTTAAGAAAACCGGCGCTCTTGCGATTATTGTAGTGATTTGTTCATCTTGGTTATTCTCTTTTACACTCCCTAGAGTCATAAATAACTCACGAGGTGGTGGGCAGCTAGAGGATGCTTCTGGAAGCATTACACCCTCATATGCTGATCTCGCGAGGCCAACATTACTCGAAGCTTCGAAATACGTGAATTACAGTTTCACATTTTCACCAATAATCCCTGCGAGGGACATCTCACCGATTGAGTCGACAAATCTTTCTGCATTTCTCCATTACGAAGTAACATCAATTGATCCTGATTATTACTACATTACAGAAAGCGTATCGGATTTGAATATCAGTTATGGTGGAAGCAATCCGAACAGGACAATGGGATTATACAATATAGGAATGAACCGAACGGGAGCCATAGAACCGGATATCATCAGAGGGTATAGCCCCGAGACAAGGATTAATGAAAGTTACCAAAACGAAACAAATTTTGGCGTGTTATATGATTACAGCTCGAACTTGGTATTCAATCGAACCAATGAATCATTGTCAAGTTCTAGCGGGGACGAGGTTGTTGCCACTGTTGTCGATCCACTTCTCACCACTTTAGAGGACCAGTACGATAAAATCACCTATTTCGGCCATTTCCGGACTCTTGCATCGTATTACAAGAATATCAGGATTCTTTCCTTGAACGCCGAAATGCTTTATGATACCAATCTAAGCACCATTGATTTCGAGTTTCAAGGTGAAACCAAACTATCCACTTCATTTGGCAGCAGGGCTGTAGTGAAATATTTTAGGAATCTCCCAGGGAACAAGAACGAAACCTTGTATTTTGATAAATATACAGGCGTTTTGATGCAAGGGACCTTTTTCATTGATGTATATCCCGATAGTGGGCAATACGTGACACATGAACTGGTATACAAGATTCATGACAGCAATATCAACTTTACCACCACGAAACCTTCCGTTGGTAATGAATTCGACGATGCTATAGAAGAAGTAATCACTTACCTTTCGGGATCTTCCTTGAATGCAACCAATGGTTCCCTGTTTTACCATGCAACCCAAGGTGATGGAACAAGTGTCTTGGATGCCACAAGGTATAGCGCGGATACATTGAAGCTCTTATATGGATACAGCAAGGTGAATTCCGGGCACTTGGAACAACTTTTCTTGGAGATCAATGCAAGCAAGTTACACGATCTCGAGAATGGCACCTTTTACCAGTCAATGCTGGGGGGTATGGTGGATGGCGTGCAAGTAATATCCGATGCCGCCTGGGGTATCATCTGTTCAACACAGTTTGGAAGCGTGTCACATGATCTACAGCAGGATTTATTCGAGTTCATGGAATCCTTGTTTGTCACGCGGGATTTGGTAACGACCTTTAGCGGTTTCACACGGTCCAAGGCGCTGATTAACAGTAGTCTTTATGCATACGATAATCTCCTCTCATACATAGCTCTTCAAGCTCTCGCCCGGGGGGATCATCCAAATAGCACCCTTCGAACGATGGCGAGTTCCATGGCTTCAGACATCATCAAGCTATTCTATTCATCGTCTATTGATCACTTCTGGGAGGATTCAAATGGGTTATTCGTGCGCTCCATCCAAGCAAACGGTCAACCGTCTAATGATAACAAGGCCGTGGTAGACTCAGCGTTGGCGATTTATGCATTATGCGATTATTACCTGAACAATCGAAGCGGAAATGAAGCGTTCGTTGGAAGGGCGAACGAAACATTGATGTTATTGCTCGAGCACGTGTGGGATGATATCGATGGTGGATTCATCACAGAAATAAACCTGAATCTGAACCCGAATATTGCAAGCAAGCAGTTGGAGGGCAATTCATTCATGATCATGGCATTATTGGAGTTCCTTGCCGCGATTAACCTTGTTAATGGAACGACGGACTTGGAATACTATGACATGGCGTATGAAACTTGGCGATTCATCGATAATGAACTTCATGACACCGTGAACGGCACGTTTGCAACATCAACGAGTAATTCAAGCATCATCTCTGGTGATTTGGGACTTTTCCTCGCGCCGCTAAGCCAGATGAGCCAATATTCAAAATCCATCGATATTGAACTGAAAGCAAATCAAACGAACTATTATTTTGAAAACATGACTCAAGGGGTCCTTGTTGCTGAAGTCTCGTTCAACTTGGATAAATCTTTCCCTGCTGCTCCCGCATTGCACCTTGAATTTCCCATCGGTTATAGTGATATCAATTTCAAGGCGAATTATGGGAACGGCACCACCTATGATGAATTTTTCAATGTAACCAATAACGAGGGCAAGGCACAGTTTCTTTTCATGCTTCCTGATCCCCCTGGATTTGGAACACACCAAGGGGTAGCCTCCGTGAATAGAACGGGATTCGAAGCAACCTATGATACCGCATTATACTTCATGCGGTCTGCAGTCATCGTAAGAGAGCCAACTATTGGTGATTTCGATTCAGAAACCTATTCCTTTGAAAATGGTTCCAGTATACCTGCCATCTTTCCTGCAGAAAACTTCTCGCTAACATTGAATTTCTCCATGGAATATGTTGACGAGAACATGAGCTTGGATGTGGATATCACTAGTACGGTGCTGGCAAATTCCACCACGGAAGTGAATCTTACTGCAGGTATTGATAATCAAACCCGGGAAATCAACTTGTACACGCTAGGCAACATTTCACTCGGTGTAAATAATTTTACGTTGAAAATTCTTGAAGACGGCAACCAGATGAATTCCCTCAGTTTTAATATATACATCAAGAACCCATTCTTCATCAAGAATGTTAATTTTTCAAGTTACATCAGCCATTATTACGAGTACAACTTGACTTTCAAGGTGAAAAACCTGAACCCGTATCAAAGCGAGAATATATCAGTAGGGTTTGAAAGCGATCATCTTGAAACTGCTGGCGTGCAGGAATTCAATTTCACGAACATTGATTCACTCGCTGAAGAATCAATCATTATAAGCTATTCACTGAAGCCTGGTGTGGAAATCCTCCCGTTTTACTACTTCAATCTCTTGGTCAAGCTCAATAACATTTCTGTGGGGGGTGTCAGGTATTCCATCGAATATCGTGCTCCCCTGGAGGTCAAGTATATTTCTGGCCCCACGATGCCAAGACAGAATCAAGATATATATTTCAGTGTAACCATCGTCAACAATAATAACAGGAATATCGAGGCGAATGTGATATTCTACGAGGTTATGCCAAATGGGAGAACCAAGTTATTGAGAAATCAAACGGAATCCCTGGTGCCTGGAGAAAATAAGAAAATTTACCTTATCAATCCTGGAGTCATGCTTCCTTGGGAATTTGGACTGAAGGAATACCGGGTTATTATTTCAAGCAATGGGGAGATGATCGGGCAAGAATCTATACGGGCAAACTTCCAAATCACGATTCAAAGTGCTCTCATCGGCTACTTTGGGATTTTTTGCATCATTGGTTTCGTGCTAATTGCAACTTTATACAGGAAACGGCAAATTGAGAACTTGAGAAGGTGAAAATCTTGATGAGAAGAGATAAAATCAGAATATTAACGTTTGTTGCATCGATACTATTGCTCGTGCCATTCATTTCATGCTTGGGAAGCTTGCAGGGAAAGGATGAACCATTCATGGACATCCCACACCAGAAACTGTGCACCTCGTATGGTACCAGCTTGAAAAACTACACTGCCACGGATGCTATTAACAATAGTGAATCCTTGATCATTGGCATAAATAATTCAAATCCTGATAGAATCAACCGGGATATCAACATCACTGTCAATGCAAATGGCATGCTCGAAGCAAATGATGGTGTCCCCGGTTTCACGGATGTGAATTCCATCAAGCTTAACATAACTTATCCAAATGGAACAATCCAAAACTATTCCATGATTCATTCCGTGTTCACTCCTTCCGACGAGAGGTATCACTACGTTTGGTCAACGAGAACCACGATGGATAATGGCACGTATGAGGTTCGAGCCTATCCAAACAACGGGACGGAGTACACGAATTTCAATTTCGGGATTAATCTATCGATCATTAATGTCTTGAATTACAAACCCAAGGGATATATTGATTTGAACACCACGAATGTATACCGGAATGAAACGTTTGCATTCAATCTCACGGTGTTTGATCAAGAAACCCCGTTTGAAAACCTTACATGGACTCTCGGTTTGTACAAGGGTGGTGGGGCTGCTATCGAAGAATGGAGCACTGGTGATGCCTTGAACCAGACGTATTTCATCGATGGAATTGATGATATTCTCCTTGGTACTTATACCTTCGATATCATCATCAATGACGCTGATGGTGGGCAATTTGATTCCACGATCCTCAGTTTTGATGTGTTGAATCATGAACCAATCGTGCATAACGTTACCCTGAATTACACGGATAGCATAAAACGGGAAACGGAATCCTTGTATTTCAAGGCTAATGTTACCGATTACGAGGATTCGGGAACCGATCTTGAAATTCAAGTGATATTCCAGGACGCGCTTACCAAGGAAAATCTTTCTCAAAGTTCATGGGAAATGGCATATAACGTCTCAGATGAATTGTACGAGGTCGAGTTAAGCATTCCCAAGATTGCACCGATAGGAGGATACGATATCATAATCCGTGCATCCGATACTGATAATACAAACACGTATTACTATCCGCCCGAAAATGGGTCGATATACATCGACAATAACCTTCCCAAGGTTCATGGCGTGGATGTCAATGGAAAGACTGCCAATGGCGTGCATTTCCCGTTAGGTAGCAATCTTGAATTCTCTCTAAACGTTTCGGACGTTGAAGGGATCAATTATGCACAGGTAAATCTCGTCCATCAGGGAGAAGGATCCGAGAACCTGACATTCCTAACCCGGTCGGCAGAAGATTACAATTTTACCGTTGCTGGTGGCTTACTCAAGCGCGGTACGTGGTTCATCAAGGTTATCGTGCATGATTCCGACGGTAACAAGAGCATCTCATCGCCAGACAGTCCAACTTTTACCATCGAAATAGATCCCGATAGAAGCGTGATCTCCTCCAATATAGTGCTGTCAGTAATAGCAGGGACCATAGGAATCGTGGTTGGCGCAGCAATCACTTGGCAATACACCAAGAAACGCGTGAACGAAATCAGGAGTGAGATGCTTATCAAGACCGCGGGAAAGAAGGGAGAGCCAGGAAAGGGGAGCAAGGCTGAAGGAAATAAACCAAACCAAAAAGAGAAAAACCCTGACCAAGGGCCCAGGAAACCCCCATCCAAGAAGGGAAAGAAAACTAAATCACGATTTTAATTCGTGATACATTCCCCCACAGGGGTGCTCCGGTTTTTTATTTCAAGTTTTTTTAGATTCCTCTTAATTACTAATATCAATCCAAGTTATTTCGAACCATGTGCATGAGGGAATCCATATTTTCAACCGCATCACCTGCGATCACTGCATCTGCTTCCTGATCAAGGAATGTGCGAGATGCGTTAAATATGAAAAATTTTGCACCTGCTTTGCTCGCGATCATGGGAATGAGATTCGCTGGAGCAACCGTCAAGCTTGATCCCACCACTATGAGCGTCTTGCATTCACTGGCTAATCTTTCAGCACGATGCAAGATGGCAGGATCTAGCACTTGATGGAATAATACCACGTCTGGTTGGTAGGTGCCACCGCACTGGCAACGGGGGATATCAATTGCAGGATCCATTATCTCCTTGATGATATCGCGTCTTTCGATTTGCTGGTGGCAATCCATGCATGTAACAGTCTTGTAAGTACCATGCAATTCCACGATTTCCCGGGAACCCGCGCGTTGATGCAAGAAATCAATATTCTGGGTTATTACTGCATCCACGATACCAAGCGCTTCGAGCTCCGCAATTGATTCATGAATAGGGTTTGGTTCAGCATCGAGAATCAACGGCGTGGTTTCCATGGCCATTTCCCAGTAAAAGGAGGGATCTTCAAGGAAAACCAGGTAATTAGCATAGACGCTTGAATCATACCGGCTCCATAATCCTCCCTTGCTCCTGAAATCTGGGATGCCGGATGGTGTGGAGATCCCCGCTCCGGTGAGGAAAAGGGCATGCCTCAACTCAACCAGGTGATTGGCAATCGCGCGTATTTCTTTTTCCATCCTTATCACGTGCTTTGACATCATTCAGCAAGAGCGGAGATATCAGATCTTACCTGTTGCTTTCCTTGAAAAAGGGAAAAAGGGAGATGTTACAGGAGATCTTTCAAGTGGAAATGGTACTTGCCAAGCTTTCCTTCGTAATTCCCTGCACTTATCGCTACCACGCCTTCCACGCGAGCTGCAGCTTGGAGGGATGCTGCCATCGCCTTGGAGATTGCTTCCTCGGTTAATCCATCATACACGATCTCAAGCACTGATTCCACGCCATCCAAGACCTGAGAACCATCAACCTTTTCCTTGAGTGTTGGACAAAGAGCATCATTCGTGGATGCCGTGAGGAAATCGTACTTGGAACCGACCTTGCTTCCAGAGCGGACAACCCCGCCCGGGAAGGGCATGATGACCCAGTCAACACTGGATCCTGCTTCCACTGCCTTCCTTGCTGCTTCCAGGGCGCTTGCCTCATCCCTTGCTTGAATGATGAGATTTCCCCCAGCGATTGCCTTCCCGTACTTGAATGATGATTGGATCACGAATTCACCATCCATCACGGGGATTTTATAGGTGATAAAAGGATACGTCTTATCGTCTTTTCGCTGGAAACCATCACCGAAAAAGGATAGATTCTTTCCCGCAACGTATTTTTTCGTCTTTTCCTCATCAACGAGCGATTCTGGATAAGCATCAAACACTGCCGTGCTCGGGCAGGTTAATATGCACTGGCCAATGCGATCCAGCAGTACATTATTCATTTTCTTCCTTCCCGCGAAGAACATCACGATGATACCTGGTCGATTGTCCGGTGTTTCGCTTGCTGGAACCTCTGTGTCGATACCAGCCTCGCATGGGCAATGAATGGTGCTTGTTGCAAACCCTATTGCGGTTAATGCTGCTTGTTTCGCCCAATACTCGTCCCTTGCCGTGATCAATATTCTTGCGCCGTAAGACTTGAATGCTTCCGCGTACGTGTCAATTATTTCTACTCCTTCAAATTCCATGTCATGAACCTCCGAGATGATAACTTGATATCGATGACTTACCGTGGTCATACTGATTTTTGTTGCCCATCATTATAACCTTATCATGGTGATCCCTCTCATTGAATCGATATTCAAGTTAAAGATGCTTCCGCGCCATGGATGGTTAGAGCATGATGTACCCCGCGCAAGGGTAGAATCCGTAGCTAGTCATTCATACGGAACAGCCATCCTCTTGGTAATTCTAGACTTGCTGGATCTGATACCGCCTCACCTTTCCTTGGAAAAACTCTTGAAAATAGCCCTATTGCACGATCTCGCGGAAAGTGAGACTGGAGATGTAACACCTCGCTCTGGGGTAACCCCCGAGGAAAAATCCCAAGCGGAACGTGATGCGTTTTCAAGGATATTCCATGGTGACTCCCGTTTCAACATCTTGAATGAAATGGGATCCTTGTTTGCAGGATTGGATGAACCAGGACCGCCATGCAATCGTAAACCCGATGAATACCAGTTTTTCAAGCAAGTGGATAAGCTTGACATGATGATCCAAGCCATCATGTACGAACGTGAATTCGATATGAACTTGAAGGAATTCCACGAACCCGTTGAAAAATATCTCCATGGCGATGCTTTAAAACGATTCTTCAAGGAAATCAAGGAAAACCTATGATCATTTCAATCGATGAATATTGTTCCACATCATATGCACCAGTAAATTCGCTGATGAATTCATGTCACCTATTCCACCATGGCGACCATTATTCAAGATGCACCATCCCTCCGTAAGGGGGAGGATCCTCAGGATTCGACGCGATCATTGAAAAGCCTCTATATCATTAAAAACGGGTTACCCGTTTTCAAGAGGGAGTTCTCTTCATGTGTCGATGAGTCAGTGAACGAAACCTTGGTAAGCGGGTTCCTATCAGCACTAAGCTCATTCATGGATGACATCAAGAATTTTGGTTCGATGAAGGAATTGAAGACATCAAGTGACTTGAAGTTTTCATTCAAGAAGGTGAGTCAATTATTGTTCGTGACCTGCACGGACGCCTCATGCTCACAAGAATACGTGGAAGCAGTGTTGGAACGGATTTCAACGAAATTCTTGGAGATATTCAGCAAGCACATTTTTAAATCAACCATAGTAAATCAAAAGCATTATAAGAGCTTCAATGCAGTACTCACCAGGGATTTCCTTTCCCAAGATCTAAGAAAAGGAGATATATTGGAGAAAATATCCACGCGCGGGGCATTGATTCCACGATTGCTTCATCCCATGTCAACGATCACGAATGATTTCTACGTGAAGGGAGACATGCCAGATGCAATACTACCCTTGATAGATGGTACAACGACCATTCATAAAATTGCTCGAATGGCAGGAATGCAGGAGAATAAAATCCATTCCTTTCTCAAGTACCTGGTCAAGGAGGGAGTTGTGGCATTGAAGCGTGCCTGCGGTTCTTGAAGGATATTGGTGAATTTTCCCCGCTTGAACTACCACGCCCTAAACTAAACTAAAGGGGCGGGTTTTCTCTCGCAAGACGGATAAATATAGAAAGAGTTAGAAATTTGTAAGGATTTTTTCGAACCGCAAGACGTCCTCTATTCGAACCTTCTTATCATATATGATTTCACGTTTCTCACCGTGATAGGCTGCAGCGAGTCTTGCAGCTGCAATTATTTCTGCCATTTCGATGGGTTGATAAGAAACATCCATGTTCTCGGTGCGATTTGCTCTTTTTTGCTTTTCCAACAATTCAGCCATGCGCACGGCCACCTTAAAACTTAGGTTGTTCTTTTCCACTAGTTTCACGATGTTCTGAACGTCCACGTACACGAGCAGGTGGAACTTGTATCGCAAGAAGGTCTTAAGATTGGCGAGATTATTCTCACATTCAATCTCGAGCCAATCGTTGATGGCCAGCGACCTGCGAAGGAACATGATTTCCCAGTTTATTCCCAGCTCCTTGAAGAAGGAAAGTAACCGTTCATCATCAATCTTGTTGGTCTTGATTATGATGTACTTCTGGATGCCAACCCACGAATGGTCCTTCTGCACATAGAATCCCCGTTGATGGATGGAGGAGATGATTGCAAGCTCAATGGATATGATATTCTTTGTAGGCCGCACGAGCTTGGTTTTCAGGAAGACCAAGTTACCTTTTTCTGTATCGAATTCACGGATACCAATACCGAGGACGCCATCCTTGTTTTTCTCAACGAAATCTTTCATCCCTTCCAAGGTGGGCTCCACCCTCTGGCGCTTCATGTCGGTCTCATCGATAGTTACAAAATCCATTTCGTTGGAACCGATTGCGATGGAAATTTTATCCAGTTCCACGGCACCGGTATTGAACACCATCCGTATGGCATCAGCAAAGGGAAACACCTCCTTATCCAAGATTGCTCGTTCGATGATGCATGTCTCGAAAGAATCAGGTTCCTTTGCATAAATGTTGGATATTGGTGCTTCGGATGCATCAATGTACGTCTCGTAATCCGTGCATCCCTTTTTCACTATCCAGTAAAATATATCGCGATCCTTGATAATCTCAATTGATGTATTCTTATCTATGGATGCACGATACTTTCGTGAAGAGGATTCACCTGATTTCTTTCCAGATTTCTTTGACATTCTCCATTTATCAACCTTCTTCGAGAACATGTTAAAACCATAAACTTGGATTATTTGAAATAAATGTGTTTATATCGAGATTCCACGGATACAATAGAAATCCATGAATTTAACTTAACTGTTTTCTAATAAAGGAATTCGTGCAAGAGATTGTATCTAAGAAAAGCACGTCCTGTTTAGATCCTGAACTCGTCTTCCAATTCGGTCGCAAATGCTTGCACGCCTTCCATCTCGTTATTTATCTTGTTGGAAAGGAACTCGCAATTATCCCGATCCCCGTGCACGCACAAGATTGGCACCTCCCCGTTCCCGTTGCTGTATTCAAGGGAGGAAAGGAATGCCAATAGATCATTACCATCGCAATGCGAACTGAAATCAAACTGCTCAACGGTTGCTTTTGCTTCCAGGGTGGTTATCGGGGGTGGTTCATCGGATCGCTTTGATTCAGCATAATCGAAATCGTCATATGTACCCTCTTCGAGCAAGATCCTTCCAGGCGTGCCTTCCACCTGATAAGACACGAGAAATATCCCGTTCTTTTCTTCCTGCAATAGGGGTGGAGCATAAAAGCGCACTGTTCCCCCTTTCAACATGCCGGAGGGTGCAATGATGATGTTAGCCTTTCTTAACGCGTGATTTCGTTCAGATCGGCTCTTGTACCTGTTGATCAGGTGTAATCGATTGAGGGTGTATGGCGTTCTGAGTGAGTTGGGGTCCTTGAGCAATACCCTTGAGATCTCCCGAGCCATACCGTCGACAACGATATTATTTTGTTGTGTTAAACCATATGATTGGAGGATGGCAATAATTTCTTGGCTTCTAGCAACACCAAACGCGGGAATGAGCACTTGACCATCCCTCTTGAGTACATCCTTCACTGCAGCAA
>WJJB01000174.1 GCA_014729935.1 Candidatus Bathyarchaeota archaeon
GAGCAACACACGTATCTCCCTCCTCTCTCTGGCAGTTCGTTGTGGCATTTTGAACCAAGGCATACCGCAAAGTTGCATCCAGTGCAATTGATCTTGGTTGGGAGCGGGGAGGGGGATTTCGAAACGTCACGTACCTTCCTGTATCTCGCGAGATGATTTTCGTGCGTTTCCCTTTTGACCTCCCCGTGGCTTGCAATTTCTCCTTTTTCAAGAAATCCAGGATTTCAAGGACTTTTTTATTGGTTCGTTTCGCGGTTCGTGCAATATCTATCTTGAAATCCTCATCCCGGGGACGATAATGAACGCGCATGCCCTCGGCTGGTTGAGCATCTTCAGGAAGTTTTTCTTCGCTGCTCTCGGTTCTCTGATCCTCTTCGGGTTCAGGTAGTTCCGGATGCTCATCAGTTAAGGGCGTGATTTCCATCTTGTCTTGTTGCGCGGGGGAATGCTTGAGGGGACCTTCTTGGTCACCAGGCTTGTATGCATCTTCATCCTCGATTGCTTCCTCGATCTTTCCATAGATATCCAAGATATTTTCAGAGATATCTTTCTCGTGGTCTCCGAGTATGGAGATATTCTTGATCCGATGACCGAGTGCAAGATCGAATGCCGTCCTGAAATCTTCCCGATTGACCCGTTTCCTTCCATTCAATGCTGCATTTGCCCTTGCACATCTTGCGAACACGATATCGGCTCGATGGGATATGATGTTGAGCTGGGTGATGAGCTTTGATACTTGTTCGTAAAATGCATCTGGAATGACTACCTCGTTCAAGATTTTCCGTGCTGCGGTCACTTTTTGCTTGAGAACCCGTTGTTGCTCCTTGAAAGATTGGTTGAATGACTTGGAATCGTGTGAGAATTCGAGCACCATTTTCGTGATGGTGGCTCGTTCCCTCGGATCCTTGCTGGCTTCCACATCTACTTCCAAACCGAGCCTGTCAGAAATTTGGGGGCGCAATTCCCCTTCCTCGGGGTTCATAGATCCAACGAGAATGAATTTTGCTGGATGCATGACCGATACGCCCTCCCGCTCAACTATATTGACCCCTGATGCTGCTGCATCCAGTAAAAGATCGAGAAGATGATCGGAAAGCAAGTTAATCTCGTCCACGTAAAGGATGTTGCGATTCGCCCTTGCCAACAAGCCAGGATTGAGAGCCCGAATGCCTTGTTGTATCACCTTCTCAATATCAAGTGTGCCGCTTATCATGTCCTCGGTGGAACCAAGGGGCAGGTTCACGATTTCCATTTTCTTTCTAACGGTTTCCAGGCTCCCTTCCTCCTTGAGATTCCTGCAATAATCGCACAAAAAATCTTCATCCCATTGGGGATTGCAATTGAAGGGACAACCCTTTACCGTTTCGATTTCCGGTAGAATATCAACCAAGGATCGGACCGCCGTGCTTTTTCCCGTTCCTTGATGGCCCGTGAGTAACACCCCACCGATCAATGGATCGATCACGTTCAGCAGGAGCCCCAATTTCATGGAATCCTGGCCAATGATAGCCGAGAACGGATATAAAGAGTACGCCATGTTAAATCACTTGTAAAGGTGAATCCTTGGTCGTTTATCTACTTCTCTAATGACTCAAATTCATCCCCGTGAAAAATATCGCTCGTATCCCGTGACCTCGCAACTGAGGAACTTCCACGGGTGGAATGTCTCGGTGTCACCTGCTAGAATCGAGAACATCAACAAGATGATTCCGCAAGTAGCCTGGGTGGTAAAATCTGGTGGATGCTAGTAGAAAGAGGTAAAGGAAACCAGCTATTCGAATCATATCCATCACGGAAAGGTGATTCATCACGGTTTCCCGCTCCATATCCCTGATCGTTCCAGCAAATGAGGTTACTTGAAGGAACAAATTAGGTTACATTCGAATCCCGATGAATGAAGATGAAGGGATTCGCGCTCAGGAGATCAACAAGGGATGTTAAACTGGCGTGATACGAAATATTATCAAGACTTGCGAATGAATATACATGCCATGGCACCTTCCAAGGCAAAGCGTATCATCAATATCGGCGTTATCGGGTGTGGATGCATCGCAGAAAACCATGTTTTCTCCTTGAGCTTGATTGAGAACAACGCCCGGAAGTTATGGGATAACCTGGATCAGAAAATAAAACCACGGCTTCATGCACTTGCCGATATTGATAATGAAGCTCTTGATGGCTTCGCGCAGCATTTTCCCGTTAAGAAATTGTATCGAGGGCCGCGATGCGGCATGGAATTGATAGAGGATCCTGAAATACATGCCGTGTTTGTACTCGTGCCCACGGTTGACCACTTGGATTATGTCCTTGCCGCTGCAAGAGCAGGAAAGCATGTCTTCTGTGAAAAACCCCTTGCTTTCACGCCTACCGATGTCATGAAAATGATTGAAGCAAGGGACAAGTATGGCGTCATCATCCAAGCCGGCTTGGTTTTCAGATCCGCACCTCAGATTTCATTCTTACGGCACCTCTTGCAACAAGTTGGTGAGACATGGGGGGCACCGACCAATATCATTTTCAGGGATTCACAAGAAAAACCATACAAGGGCCAAGAAGAAGTCCACAACTCCACCTGGCGGGGATTCAAGGAAAAAGCACATGCGGGAATCTTATTCGAACACACGATTCACGATATCGATGGATTGATTTCCATATTCGGGAAGGTGCATGATGTATTTGCAAGGATAAACTACCACGCGGGTCGCGAGGGGATAGAGGATTCTGTTGCAGCCATCATCAGCTTCAAGGAAGGGCCCAACCTGTCCGTAAATTCCATGTGGAATGATATTGATTTTTCCGAGAGGCGCATGGAGATTTTCTTCGAAAATGCATGCGTGATGGTTACCGTGGACGAGCGTGCAAGCAAGGCCGTAGACATCAAGTACAAGTACCTGAATGAGCCCGAGAGAAAGCCGGATGACGAAGAGATGTTCGAATTCTTCAAGAAAAAAATGGGAATGGAGAACCTATCACAAGAAATACCGGGGCCTTATTATTACGAGGATGTTCGATTCATCGATGCCATCGTGCATGGGACTCCTGCAAAGGTAACCTTGGAACATGGCTTGTACGTCCAGCAAGTTATCGAGGCCTGTTACACCAGCAACAGGCGTAATGCCATCGTGGACGTGGATACCTACATCCACGAATCATCCATTTAATTCATCTTCTTTCATCGATGAAAGGATGCAAGATGATTTCACGAAAACTAGCATAAATACAGGAACACTTGCTTGCCATCAGTTAAAAATAATTGGCGGTCATGGATTCAATCGCCACCGCCTTCGAAAAGCCACTCGTATGCTTCCCGTTCTTCTTCCGTGAGCTTATCATTAACTGCCCCGTTCAATAAAATGGCAGTTTTCTCCTTACCGGTCTTCTCCAGCTTTTCAGCGAGAACGAAGGCTTTCTTATCCTTTTCCTCGAAGGGTGCCTCGTACCCACAAGAGGGACAAAATAGTACCTTCTTGCGCGCTTTCTTATCTTTTGCCTTTCCCTTGCGCTTGATGATTAGGATGTTATCACATTTTGGACAATACAACATTTACGTTCACTTGATCAATGACGTTTCACTGTAACCCGTTCACGGTCTCTATTTCAGGGTTTGTAGGAATCAACCATCCATGATTTTTAAATTCTTTGTCTTTTTACAGGATTTCCCACTTTCCTTTCGACCTAATAAGGGTTAACAAAGACGTCTTGTTAAGGTTATTCAAGTATTTAAACCATCGCGTTATCGGTGTTGATGGCAACCATCAACAGGACTTATTCCGAATCCAGCCAAGTACCGGTGATGGCATGGCTTTTTAACTTAATAGGTCGTACTTGTTGTGTGCTGGTCTGCTATTAGTAAGATATACGAAGTTAGTCATGACGAGCATGATATACCCAAGAAGGAGGTAGCATGATAACAGATGAAAAAGAAGGGAAAAGACATCACGCGCGTGGCCATAGCTGGTGGCTTGCTTGCTGCCGTTATGGTCGCTTTTTCGGTGCCCCTTGGTTCGATACCAGCAATAGGGAACTTATTGAATCCTTTTGGTGGTGTTTGGAACATTGATCACACGCAACCGGCAAAGCAAACCGTGGAAATGCCTGGGTTAATGGGAGATGTATCAGTGATTAAGGATGAATTCGGCATTCCACACGTGTATGGCGATTATGAGCGTGATGTTGCCAAAGTATTTGGTTACATCCAAGCGATGGATAGATTATTTCAATTGGAAATGACAAAACGGCAAGTGGCTGGTAGTTTATCAGAAGTCGTGGGAGATATTGCATTATCCACCGACAAGTATTTCAGGACATTGGGGCTGAGAAAAGCCGCCACTGATCTCACGGGTTATATCCAAGTCAATGATCCACTTGTATATGACTTGCTGGAAGCGTACACGGAGGGGGTAAATTATTACATTGAGCACGCGAAAACATTTCCCTTCGAGTTTCATTTCCTTGGTATCACGCCTTCCACGTGGGAAGTGGAAGATGTTGTTGGTTTAGAGAAATACATGGATTACACGCTTACTTTTGAAACCAAGGATATCATCCGAACGCTGATTAACGACACCCATGGGGATCAATATCCCGGCATTATCGAGGAACTCTTTCCCATTACCACGCCATTTCAAAAACCGATTACTGTTGATTATGGGAGCGCAATAGGAGAGCACCCGATTGTGCCTTTTGATGATGATAAATCATCTAGAATATCAGCACTGCAACATGTGCTCGAATGGACCGATGAAGTGATTGGATGGGAAGGAGCTGCGATTGACCAAGCACAACTCATCGGATCGAACAATTGGGTGGTCGCCGCAAACAAGTCAGCAACCGGTGCACCCATCTTGTGTAATGATATGCATTTGTCATGGAGTCTCCCTGCCATCTGGTACGAGGCTCATTTGGTTGCTACCAACACGGGATTGAACGTCCAAGGTTTTTCACTCGTTGGTGCACCGTTGATTGTCGTCGGCCACAACGAAAACGTGGCATGGGGCATGACGAATGCAGGTTTTGATCATATCGATTGGTATTTCTACGATGGAAATGAAACGCACTATTATTACGAACCTGATGGTGAATACAAACCCTATCAGCAGAGAGTAGAGCATATCAAGGTGAAAGGTGGCAACACGGTGGAGTACACGATCAATGAAACGATCCACGGTGCCATCATGACAGATACCACCATCGATAAGCCACTTGCATTCAGGTGGGTCGCCACGGATATCAATACCAAGACGTACCGGGCCGTGTATGGATTCAACCACGCGAGTAATATCACGGAATTCGAGATGGCACTGCAGAATTTCTCACAACCCAGCCAAAATATCGTTTATGCAGATAAATTTGGTAATATCTCCATCCGCCCGACGGGTTACGTGCCGTACAGGGAAGGGGTGACAAATGAATCGAAGGAGTGCTCCTTCGTGTTGAATGGGTCTGCAGGCGAGCATGAATGGAACGGGAGTCAAATTGCATTTGACGATCTACCCCACTCGGTGAATCCAAGTCAAGCATACCTGGTTTCAGCCAATCAACTATCAGCTGGACAAGAATACCCGATATATTTGCAATCCAGGACTAGTAATTATCGCGCACGCAGGATCAATGAATTGCTAGCCCCCGATTCAAGCGTATCCGTGGAGGATATGATAGCCATCCAGCTAGACGTGTATGATAAAATCGCAGAATGGTTCATCCCACTGGTTTTAGATGCCTTTGATGATGACAGCCTCTGGGATCCAGGAGAACGAACGGCACTCATTAATCAATCGATATCCCAGCTAAATTCTTGGAATAATAGTGTAGATAAGTACATGATGTTCGAGAATCTATCTGCTCCCACGATATATACTGAGATCTTCGATAATTTCGTGGAACACACGTTTGGAGACGAGATCGGCTCAGAGCTGGCGATGCCGCATCCAGCGATTCTTGAAAACCTGTCCTTGAACGTGCCGGCATCGCCGTGGTTCAACGATACCGGTAATCCATCTAAAAACGAAACAAGGGATGACATGCTGGTCATGTCCATTATTTCAGGGGTCGAGGCTCTTTCTAACAGGGATCAGCTTACAGGATTGTCACCCGCGGATTGGAAATGGGGATTGGCGCACACGGTGCAATTTGATCATCTCACTGGAATTTCTGTATTTGGTCGTGGACCATATCCAGCATCAGGTTCTGGCATAACGCCAAACCCGTCTGGTGCATCACTCTTCAAACCAGCAGGTTCCGGTGCATCGGAAAGGATGATCATTGATTTCGCAGGACATGATTCCAATTTCAGTACGTCCTTGATAGTCATTCCTGGTGGTTCCTCAGGTGATGCGGTTTCGCCCCACTACGATGACCAACTTGAACTTTTCCTTGCTGGAGAATACCACTCGCTCTACTATTACGCCGATGCCATGGCGTTCCCAGAAAGCGAGAGGGAATCAGTTTTTACATTTCCAGGGGATGGAGGCTGATGGCGGTTACTAATGATGCAGCGGGATCCACGTCAAGTGGAAACACGTTACAGCGTGGCAAGTTGGTAGCGAGCATGGATAAATTCGACTACTTATGGGCTCTCGGCGTGGCATTAGGCGCGGGTTTATTACTAACCCTCACTGGCGTGTGGCAACTTGCTGCCCTAGCTGGTTTCTTATCCGGCATGCTCGTTCGACGAAAGGGAGGGATCGCGTGGTGGACTGGATTTCTCGGAGTATTGGGATCTTGGCTTATCATTATCATGTATTTCATCGCCACGCAACCGGCTATTGCACTTATGAATCTCATCATCGAGTATCTCATTGGTAGTAGCGGCTTGTGGATCATCGGGTTGCTGCTTACGGTGATGATTGGAGCATTATTAGGGGGTACAGGAAGTTATCTCGGGTATGCTTTGATATTATTGGTGAAGAAGCGTCCGCCATCAACCTGATTAATGCAATCCCTCATTTTTTTCTTTCCCCTCGTTCCATTAGTATTCAGGAATATCCAAGAAAGTAGAATTTTCACGATCGTACTATGGTTAGATGTCACGAGTAAAAAGCTATTTTAGGTCAAATCACCATGATGTATGTATTGGACCCCACAAGGATGGGAATCATGAGTGAAATAAGCGATAAAGATATTCAAATAATGTATACCGAGGGTATTGTATTCAAGGTCATCGTCGTGGGCGATGCCGAAGTGGGAAAAACGTCATTGGTCCGCCAGCACACGAAAGCCAAGTTCGATAATGAATATCAAACAACGGTTGGCGTTAATATTGCAAAGGAAACGATCGAGATCGATGACAAGAAAATTAGCCTATTGATCTGGGACATTGCCGGGCAAGTGCAATTCTACATGCTGCACAAGGTGTATTTCAACGGTGCGAATGGAATCATATATGTTTTTGACCAGACCCGTCCTTCAACCCTTGCGAATCTAAAGCAAAACTGGTTCAGGAAGATCTCGGAATACGGGGTTTCCAAGGTTCCCGCGGTGCTAATCGGCAACAAGAGTGATTTGAAACCAAAAGTGATCAAGCCGACAGCTCAAACCATGGCTAAAACATTAGGGGAGATTCCATATTACGAGACCAGCGCGAAACTTGGCAAGCATGTTGATGATGCCTTCCGGAAGCTATGCGAGCTCATGTTAGTCGCGAATAAGCTATAAACAAGTATCGCCTTCATTGCTCCAGTTCCCTCAAGAAATACCGAATTTGGTAGCCGTGCTGCTTCACCGCCTTTCAAGAGCACTTGGACTTGCACTTCACGAGCCCCCGCGTTTTTTGCAAGGTCCACGATACCTGGAAAAGCATCCAAGTTCTTCCGGTGCATCACGCCCTTCACTTGGACATGAAAGAACGCCGATGCCTTTTTGATCGCCTCCCTGATGGTGTTGAAATGTCTTCCCGCACCGTTACCTGCGATCATTTCATGAGTACCAGGATCGTCCCCGTGCAGGCTGATAGACACCTTTTTAATACCCACATAAAGATAGATAACAATCAGCTTTTTGTTCAATTTCCTTTTTTCCATGTGCTGCTTGAATTCATCCCGACCCATGCCAGTAGCTTCCTTGACGCGATCGTTCACGCTCGTTCCATGCAAGCGAACTAGTGCTTCGATGGCTTCCCTCACTCTCGTGACCTCAATTACTCACGATGCATCATCAGATTTCAAGCTTTCAGCAAACCGAAACGAATCCACTTACACGATATCAGCTAAAAGTGATTTCAAGAGAAGAGATACTCCCGTCGGACTGAAAAAGGAAAAATGAATGAAACGATCGCAAGTGAAAGGCTAAGATCACTTGCGAGCATAAATGAAACGTTCCCACGATTGAGTGAGTTCTGCTATCTTGACTTCAGGCATGCCCTTCCGTTTCCTGATTTCGGTGACCATTTCTTCAGTGCTTGGAACTGGCTCGAACCCGAAAAATTCGTATCCAAAGAACGCCTTTCCTTGTGTTGCTGACCGGAATTCGTCAGCAATGCCAATGGTTTCCGATGCGGGGAGCTTTCCCTTCACCCGCATGAAGGCATCTTCTTGGTCCATCCCGAGAATTTGACCACGGTGGGCACTAAGAATGGAAATGATATTACCCTCGGTGCCGAGCGGGGTCTTGATATCAACTTTCTGGATGGGTTCGTAGATTTTTGGCTTCGAGGACAAGAAGGAAAGGGATAAACCCGAGAAGGTCATCCCCGCGATTTCATTATACCCCGTGTGTGCGGGATCCTCGTGGACGGTGGCATCAGTGAATGTTACCTTGAGGGCTTGGACTGGCTCCTTTGCCAAGGGCCCTTCGGACACCCAATCCCTGAATGCTGCAATGACGTAGGACTTGATCCTATCTAGTCTCTGGACTCCCTTGGTGCCATCAACCAATATGCAATCTTCGTAAACGTCCCAGATCTTTCTAGCTTCCTTTGCATCCCAGCCTGCTTCGTCTCTCAGTACCGCCGCGCGTTCCTTGGCTCTTTGATCTGCCCATACCTTCCCAGCTTTCATGATCCTGATGGTTTCACCATCAAGTACCTCTGAGAACATCTTGATGCGGTTATGCCCATTGGAAGATTTGGTATGGAAGGTCATGCTCTCGGTTGTCGGACGCTCCCGGTAGACGATGATGGGATCAGAGACCGTGATGGGGACTTGCTTGTTCACGCGCTTGGTGATGATATCTATCTGGAGTGGGTCGATACCAGAAAGGATGTATTCACCGCTATCCTTGTCTTTCTTGAACGTTGCGGTATTATCTGCCATGAGCCACTTGGATACAACTTCACCCAGCTTGGCGATGTCTTTGGGATCCCTTGGTTTGATGGATTGGGAGACAACAGGCTCGCATGCATAACTAATTTGTTCGAAGGGTGCGATTTCCTCGATTTCTTCTTCTTCCAACTCACCAGAGACGAATGTTTCTCCTGCGGGGCATATGAAACCGAACAAGGCAAATAAATTACCCGCGGGAACGGCATCCATGTCTAGTAAATCCGTGATTTCCATGACTCCCAATCTCTTCACGCGCTGCTTTTCGCGCCTTCCCATCAGGTAAATGGAGTCACCTGAATGAAGTGTGCCAGAGAACACCCTCCCGATGAGCGTTGGCCTGAAGCTCTTGGGGTCGATGAATATCTTGGTGATCATGCCAAGCACGGGACCCTCGGGGTCTGACTTGGAGAGGGATTTCCCCACCTCGGATTCCATGTCACCAGGCCAGAGTGCAGGAATCCTGTACTTCGACGCGGATAATGGATCCGGTAAATGCTCTATGACCATCTGCAGGATGACATCATCGAGGGGTAAATTCTTTCTCAACCACAATACATCATTCTCGTTATATTTTTCAAAAACCTTGCTTGGCGTGATGCCACGTTCCTTTAAAACCTTGAGATTGAAGCCCCAGCCGTCCTTGGCACTTCCAACCGCCACGGAATTATTCTTGAAGCTTACACTCCAATCGTGTTCCTCGGGGCATACTTGCTTGATGAGCCGGTTCACGTCCTTGATAATCTTGTCGACACGCTGGTAAAATTCTTTTTCTTCCAACCTGAGTTCGGATATGAGCCTATCTGCCTTGTTGATGAACAGGACTGGCTTGCAGTGTTCCTCGCCAACCGATAACCGAATGTTGGTTTCTGTTTGCGTCATCATTCCTTCCAACGCGTCCACGAGAACAACAGCACCATCTGAACCCCGTAGTGCCCTGCTAACCTCACCCGTGAATGAGATGTGGCCGGGTGTATCGTTTATCTGGAAAATGTATTCTTTTCCCTTGTACTCGTAAGAGAGCAATACCACGCTGGTAAAGATGGTGATACCCCTTGCTTGTTCCTCCTCATCACTATCGGTCATTTGGAGTTGCCCCGCATCTTGTTCTCGCATCAAACCAGCGCGTCTAAGCAGGTAATCTGCCATGGTGCTCTTTCCATGGTCAATGTGCGCCACGATGCTAAATAACCTGCGATTTTCATAGGGCGCATTCTTTACCATGTTTTCTATCTCGCTTGCATTCTTGACCTTAACCATTGTTCTTACCGTTTTTAGTATACATGTGGTAAAATGAGAGTTGGTTAAAAATAATTATGGGGAAATAAGGCGCGTTTTTTTCCTCACAAATCGCGCCAAGTGGCGTCCCGATTCTCCAAGGAACGGATTAACCACGGAGGGGGTCCCGTCGCGTGTTCCGAGCTTGGATACCTCATTTTCTTGCAGGACATATTTGTGCAAGTATCTTTTCATGGTTCAAGGAGGCTACTTGTGCTTTGTTATTAGCTCGATCCATGCTTCTGGGTCCCGTACAAGCCATGCTGCTTCATCTGGATCTCCCTCGTGATTAACGAAGGAGATCTTTAATAATGGTTGGGACTTGGTTTTTCGAAGGAAGGATTTCACGATCTCAACCTGCTCTATTGCCTTCAATGGAACGTGTAATTCTCGCTTTGGGCGCCACATCTCGAAAAAGAGCTCGCTTTCCAGCAACGCTAGCATGCCATTCCCGCGAACCTGCCTAGAGCCGGCTGATTTGATGCCAAAAAAATTTGCACCCCTACATGAATGAAGTGGCCGCTTTTTCTCCAGCTTTTCTTCGATTTCCCTTTTCCGTTTCTTAAACACTTGAACTCATCATCGCTTGAGTTTAGGTTGGGGTATAGGATCTCGCTCTATCTTGTATGTTTGTCGAACGTCCCGCTTCAGCACGAGTTCAATTGCAACTGATTTTCCAGGTGGCACGTCCACCTTCCACGTGTATTCAGGGGGATCGGCCTCTAAGGGTTCCTTGCTTGCACCCGAATAATTGATGTCCTTCTTTTCAATGAATTGTACCTTGATACCGTTGACCAATCGCTCGCCCTCGTTTTTCAAGGTGATCTTTCTCCTTATCGTGTCCTGCCGTTCATGGATCTGGATTTCCTTGAACAGGTGCCTTTCGTTAGGTGGAACGGGTTTCGTGATTATAGATTCCTCACCTTGCTGCACCTTCACGATCCTATCAACCACGTTCATGGTTTCATCAACCACTTTCTCGGTTAACAGCTTGTCACCAACACTCCCGAGGGTACTCAAGTAGCTATGTGGTAATCCCTCGCTGAACACGATGATGTTGGTTTTAGGTATTGCTTTTGAAAGCCCTGAGAGGGAATATTGCATATAGACAGGCGGGGTAACGGTATCCACGAGCACGCTGTTTTCATTATAGCTGAATTCCAACTCTCTTTTTAGCACGAAGGGCACACCTTCCTGCTTGAACCAATTCAATCGCACGTTCTTTCTCGATCCCAAGGTAACTTTCATATCATTTTCACCTCTTGTTATTTCACCAAGCTCTTTAATCGTTTCATTTGTTTCATCATTCTATTGCGCGGCATGACCGATTGAGCTACTTGCTCGTTCGCCAAGTCATTGAGGAATCCTTCATCTCCCGGGGTGTATTGCATTTCGAACTCGGCAAATTCCACCTCGCAACGGGGATAATTGATGTCACTATTATTCATTGCCAAGATGAATCCCTCGACCGTGGCTGTTCCACTATTTTCATCGATGCTAAGATGCAAGCTCGGCTCCCACTTGATCCTCGCGTCCTCCAAGAAGTACCGGACGCAAAGCATTGCCTCGCACTCGTTACGGCTTTCAATGGTCACCGTAAGGGTCCCACGCATATCCTCGTATCGTCTATAATGCGCAGATTCTATTAACTCGATGATCTGGTCACGGTTTGCACCACGAAGGTCGGTGGCATTTTGGATGATCGCGCTCGCGGCGGTTTTCTCCCTGCTAATAAAATTCTCCACGATTTGCTTGTCGGGCCGCTTCACGTCTACTTGCAGGATATTCACACCTTCGGGTTCTTTCTCAAAAAACGCAGTTGCCGTGGATGGATCAAATGAAGCGGGAACATTTTCTATCTCGAACGTATTGATCCCCGTCGAGAGTCGAACTCGTTGGACTCGTTCCATGATCCCACCACCACCGCTGAAAATTATGAATCTCTTCGGGATTGGATTGATATTCATGAAAATCACCTTGGTTCATTATCTCGAGAAAGCCTTAATAATCTTGGGGATGAGTGAAAAGTGGTGATAGGAAGCCCTTGTTCCATTTCATGACCCGGATCCGGATGTTAGGTGCTGCTTTGCACGTTCTCAAGCATTTTCTCTCAATACAAGAGTTATGCCGAACCCTGATCAAGTACATGTTCCTGCAAAGGAAAGATCCATGGATTCACATGTCACCAGCAGTCGATAAAAAGGATAAAGGTTCAAGGGCGCAATTGAGGGACGCATTCATGATTTACAAAGCATTGTGCCACGTGATAGAACCCACGAAGGCGATCCAGGTAACTAAGTCCATCATCAAGGCGGCAGCCCTTGAATTCTTGCGGGGAACACTTCCCGTGATCGACCGAGATGAGATAGAATCGTTGGATGCATCCGGGCGCGTGAATTTGCTGGCAAGATTGCTAGATAAGTTTCCCAATAGTGATTGGCAACTCGTGGAGACTGGGGAAAAAAAATTCGTCATTCACGTAACCCGATGTCGTTTCCCCGAGCTCCTGCAGCATCTTGACCTAGACTTCTTATCGAGTGCCTTTTGTTCGGCGGATATCGAGTATTTCCAGAAATTTCAGCCCGATGTTCATGTTGAAAGGCCTTGGACCATAGCAAAGGGGCATCAATGGTGCGAGTTCCAATTCCGTCTTGGTGATGATTTGTAATAGCCAGTCAATCTTTTTTGGTTGAGAAATTATTCCATTATCATGGTTCCGAGAAAGGTGAAGAAAATAGCATGGCGACTGGTTCATTTAGCAATTATAATCAATTTCTTGCTAAATATAGCATATTGCGCGTTGCAGGTATTCGTGGTATTCAATCCAGGGACTGGAGGGCCGTTATTTGGTGGAGCGGTGGATATGGAATTGGATTTCTTCCTGAAGCGAAGGTTATACGCCATTGAATTCTGGATCACCTTTTTGGGATTCGCCATCTACATGGCACTCACGGAGATCCTTCCTGCCCGACAGCGATTTGAAAACGATTCAAGTTGATGATGGATTGGAAATTATTCCTTTCCAGCATGATTGAGAGTGGTTCAAGATGGATAATAAATGGAGCTTAGCAAAGTTACAAGGCATTCCTCACGTGTCGTTCATGGCGTTTCAGGAGCTCCTTGGCGTGTGATGGATCTCTCGATTCCACCAAAATGCGAATAACGGGTTCGGTATTCGATGGGTGGATGAGAACCCACCATCCATCACCGCTAAATCTCAAATCATTCAAGATTCGCTTGAAAGTGCTTTTCTCGTGCGTGGAGGCAAGTGCATCCATCACGTCCCGTGGATTTGCATCACCCAAATCAACCATCACCTTCTCTAGATGGTATGAATTTAACTCGCTTGCGAGAGTGGACAAGGCTTTCCCGCGAAGTTCAAGAATTGCAACGATGCAAGCAGCTGCCACGGTTGCATCACGTGCGAGGTTAATTCTTGGCAGGATAACCCCACCACAACTTCCTTCTCCCCCTATTATCATTTTACCAGTTGCCGTTGCTTGGGTTTCAACCAATTGATGCAATTTAATGGCAAGGTATCGTTCTCCAACAGGCGTGCGGATTACTTCACCACCGGTGGCTGTAGCGATGTCTTCAAATACGAGTGATGAAGCAACATTCGTCACGATCACGAGTGGTTTTTGTCTGCCAGAGATGGCTCCTATATTATTCATGATGAGAGCCAAGCTCACGTCTTCCCTCAAGATCATGCCATTTTCATCACACAGGCTGATTCTATCTGCATCGCAATCCAAGGCGATGCCAAGATGAGCATTTTCTGAAAAAACAGTTCTTGATAGCAAACCTAAGTTCTTAGCAATTGGTTCGGAGTCCCGGGGGAAGAATGGGGGATTATCGAGCAATTCACTGTTTACCTTGATAACATCGCATCCCAATTTTTCCAATAGTGGAATGGTGGAGGTATTTCCCGCCCCAGCACCCGTGTCCACTGCAATCTTGAATTCCGGTTTCCTGGTCAAGCGGGGCTTGATGAATGACAAGATTGCATCAAGATACGGATTCAAGGCATCATGTTCCCTTACTTTTTTCGGTTGATCCCACCGGGCAGAGTAGAAATGGCTCGGTTCCAAGATGCAGGTTTTCATCTCATCTAACTCATCGCTACCAAGAAAGGTACCTGGCGGGTGGGGGGAAAGGAATTTCAACCCGTTATACATTGCTGGATTATGGCTGGCTGAAATAATGATGGCACCGTTGAATTGAGTCGTGGAATGCATTCTCGCGTGGAGGATCGCCGGCGTGGCACAAATGCCTGCATTCCACACGTTGCATCCCGTTGCCAGCAAAGCATGCACCATTCCCGAGTGAATCATTGGTCCCGAGGGTCGTGTATCCCTGCCAATGATTATGGAAGGGTCCCCTCCACCGATTTTTTCCCTGATCCACGTCCCGTAAGCCATGCCGAGTTGAACAAGGAATTCGGGGGTTAAACCTTCACCAACGATGCCCCTGGTTCCAGATGCAGAAAATATAACTCCCTCAGGTATCCGTGCCATAACTATGATCTATGCCCCATGGTAAATAAAAAAACGTGATAAGAGATGGACTCCAGAATGCACAAATCTATCAAATCTATCTCAAGACATAATGACAACAAATTACCCAAGTGATCACCACATGATTGAAAACCAGGGAACTTCCAAGTCTCACGGAACCAAGATTTGTGCCGACTGCGGCATGATGCAGGCGCAAGATGCAAGTTATTGCTCACATTGCGGGTCCAATCGCTTCCAAGATCCTGCGACCATGAGTTTAAATGAAAATCAACATAGCAGGAGAGAGGGAA
>WJJB01000019.1 GCA_014729935.1 Candidatus Bathyarchaeota archaeon
TCAGGACTCCGATAAAAAACGACGAATCCCTTGAAATCAAGCTCGATGATCTTTGCAGCGATCCCGCAAGACTGGTTGCCATTCTCGCTTGCAAACTCGAAGACGGAACACATTTCACGGGTGATGTGGTTGATCTAACACCAAGCTCCCAGGTTGATCATGGTGCTCACACTCCACATGAAAATGCAACTTCAGGGGCGCTCGTGGTGAATTGGAATGTGCCTACTGAAGGAGAGTGGTGGTTATTGTGGTATTTCCATGAACCCACTGGTCAACGGGTCAAGCGAGCCACGACGGGTGCGGAGGGATTGGTACTAAATCACCTTGACGGTGAAGCCTTGAGAATTCATTCAAATGCAATAACTAGTGCCATGCACGACCGGTTCGGTGAATCTCTTGGGGATGCTTTTAATGCATTTTTCTGTGATAGCTGGGAGGTGAGCGATTCCACTTGGACATGGAACTTCCTGGAGCTATTCCAGAAGCATGCGGGCTACGATTTGAAGGAATATCTCCCCCTCTTGAACCTCCCACGCTTGGACCCCTGCAAGTTCGGGGAAATAGGCTCACGTATCAATCATGATTATAATGAATTTCGTTCAAACCTGATCTTGAAAGAATTCTTCCAGCAATTCGTGAATGCATGTCATGAAGCGGGCGTATCATGCCGTGTTCAACCATATTCTGCACCTGTCGATCTCCTCCGTGCATACGCCATGCTTGATATCTTGGAGATAGAGGGGTTCGGAAGGAAAGGAATAAGTTCGAAATATTATCGATCCGTTGATCCCCGTTTACCATCTAGTGCCGCTCGATTCCATGGCAAGGATCTTGTTTCATGCGAGAGTTTCACGTGGTTGGGGGAGCATTTCACGGTTTCCCTTGCCATGATCAAGCGGGAGGTAGATCAGATCATTCTACATGGCGTGAATAGGATTATATATCATGGGTATCCAATGTCGCCTCCTGAGGCGGGGGTTCCTGGTTGGGTCTTTTATGCCTCGATCATGGCAAATCATAATAATCCTTGGTGGAAATACACGAACCAATTGAATCTTTACATCGCTAGAAATTGCTTTTTATCCAAATTTGGTAACAGGGTGGCTGATATCGCCGTTTACATTCCCTATCATGATACATGGAGCGGGAATGGGGAAATTCTAAAGAACCTTCAAGCTGAATTGAGGGTACTAGGGCATCTCTCTGATTTCGATTACCTTAATGATGATATTCTTCTAGAAGCATCACCAGGAATGAATGGAAGGATTCGGATTAATGGTTACAGCCAGGAATGCTTGGTAATGTACCATGTTAATTGGCTTCCTTTACCCGTCGCAAAGAAACTACATGAATTGACAAGTGCAGGGTGTCGTGTGTACTTCATAGGAAATCTACCCGTGGGTGCTCCTGGTTTTTCAGCCTTGCAATCAGGTGATGACATTCAAGTAAAGGAAATGCTTAGAAACGGATCAAACCCAACGAATGATGGAGAAAATAACAAGTTCCTGAAATTTGTGCTTGAAGACCTCCATGAAGTTGATTTAATGCTTGACAGAGAAGGTATCACGAGGGACTTCACTGAAAGGCCACTGGATGGAGGTTCGACTAACTTGAAATATCTCCACGTGAAAAATGAAAATATCAATGCATATTTCGTGGTTAATTGTAATGACATAATAGCCCGGTCCGAGATTTGCCTTCGATCGAAGGGTTTGGTGGAATCTTGGAATCCATTAGATGGTTCCACCTATAGATTAGATCCGATATCCGATGAAGGCGATCTTACACGTCTATTAATACATTTGGAACCATTTGGTTCACGTTGGCTAATATTCCATGAAGATGATCCAGTAGCAACATCAATACAAGATCAATCACCTCCAATGCCTGAATTGGTTTTAGAGATTAAGGGACAATGGAGAATCCATTTTATTTTTACCAAAAATAGTTTTCCCCCAGAGAATGAAAAGATCGTGAAAATGGAAGTCTCGAGTTTATTCGACTGGAAAGATCATCCCGAGGTTTGTTATTTCTCTGGAACCGCTATATATCATATAGTGGTAGATCTTGATATGGATCAAAACGAGGAAAACCATTTCTTGCTTGATCTCGGCGAAGTTCATGAGATTGCAACTGTAACAATCAATGGAATCGAGGTGGGAACAACCTGGCATGGTAATCACGTGTTGGACGTGACCGATTGCTTGAAGGATGGTTCAAATTCACTAGAAATTCAAGTTACCAATTTACTCTTGAATCGGGTTATCGGTTTCGCAAGAAACGGCAAGCAATGGCGGCCAGATTATTATTTCGTTGATATTACCTATAATACTTTCAATCCCGAGTTGATGGATTTGCTTCCATCTGGATTATTAGGTCCCGTTAAACTGAAAAAACTAAGGATATAGTATCCCTGATAACCATTATACTAAATCTCTTGCCCTCTTATGCTTGGAATCAGGTAGTTTGGTGCTTGAAATAAAGGTTTAGGTTAAGAATGCACTCGATAGAAAAGATAGGAATCCCCCGCCAAGCAAAAAAAAAGTATATTCGTAAGAGGAGATCTTTGAGGAGAAGAAATGAATAGTTATGAAAAGGGTGATATTCAAAGGGAATATCAATATGGAATTAGGTTGCTTGTCTGAGGGGAATGTTCCTATCCAAGGTATTTGTCCGGAAAAGTGATATTAAACATGCGTGTTTTGGAAAAAAGGTGTATGAAGGAAATTACTTTTCCGAATGCACGGTACCTTGGAAAATCTTTAAGAAATGGACCATGAAGTTTTTCTATTTGCCTCTTCATGACTATCCGAATGTATCGGGACCATCAACCAATTCCAAGGATAGATCTCCAACAGAATCATGTTCCTTGCAAGTATAGTGTTGACATGAGATGATTTTTCCTGAATCATCACTTGCAGGAAATATTATCTTGTTAAATACCGGTAGCTGATGTATTTCGAGGAGTTTGGAATTCTTATTGGCAAATTCTCTTGGAACCTTGATGGATACCAGGTTATTTTCAACCCACGCGTATAATGCTTGGACCATGAGACTCATGGACACAGGCCGTTGCTCCATCAGTGGATAATGCTCCATCAAGCCCTTTTTTACCATTTCCTCGTATTGTTTTTCCCCGGTGATAGCGTGAAGGCGAATAAGAGAATACAAGAACATTGATGCCCCCGAAGGGACCACGGCATCGTGAACCCGGAAATCCCTTGAAAAGAGTTTTTCATTCATCGTTCCACCCCGGGAAAAATGGCCTTCCCCGTCATGGTATTGCATATTGACCCTTTCCACGAGTTCAATGGCGGTATCGAGATAAAGTTGCTCGAAGGTTATCGAGAAAATATCAATAAACGCTGCAATCAAGGCTGCGTGATCTTCCAAGAACCCATGAAGGTTTTCCTTCCCCGCGATTCTCTTGATTTCGCCTTTCCGTGCCATCTCCAAGTAATTCCTCCCGATTTCTAGCGCAACCAATTTCACGGAGGGATCACCACTTGCGATGTAGTAATGGATCATGCCGCTAATCATGAGGCCATTCCAAGATGTAATTACCTTTGTATCGATACCAGGATGTTCCCGTTGGTTTCGATAATCTAGTAGTCGCAGGTCATCTTTCCTGATTTGTTCGAGTTCCTCCTTGGAGAACGCATTCTCTGGTTCCCTTGGCGCTGTGAGTATATTTTTACCCTCGAAGTTTCCCTCAGGTATGAGACCGTGATATTTCTTGAACAAGGTGAAATCTTCAACAACATCTATAAGCTCCTCATTAGTGAACACGTAAAATCGCCCCTCCTCGCCCTCAGAATCAGCATCCTGTGCGGCATGGAATCCTTTTGTCTCCTGCAGGGATTCAGTGATATATTGGAATATTTTACGAGCAACATTCATGTAAAATGAATCACGCGTGAGGAGAAATGCCTTGGAATATGCTTCCAAGAGAAGTGCGTTATCGTACAACATTTTTTCAAAATGGGGAATTAACCATGATTCGTCCACAGAATATCTATGGAAACCGCCACCAATTTGATCGAACACGCCCCCAGATCCCATCATCCTGAGCGTGTGCAATGATTCGGCAATGTTTTTACCTTGAAAGAAATTAAAAAGTATTTGCAAGGTGATGGGAAATTTAGGCTTGCCACGAATCCCGCCGTGCACGCGGTCGTACACTGCATTGAATTCCTGGTTGAATTTATCCACTGGTTTGAGGTCGAGCGAATCAACATTCCCCGTCCAACGTTTTTCCAAGCTCTTATTCAATGCTTCTGCTATGCGCTCCGTGGATTCCAAGATGGTCTCTTTTTCATCCCGGTACTTGTCTGCCATGATATCCAAGATCTCCTTGAATGATATCATGCCATGTTTCCTTTCAGCAGGAAAATATGTACCCCCAAAATAGGGTTTCCCTTGTGGTGTCAAGAAAACGCTCAATGGCCATCCCCCGCTTCCAGTCGTTGCAACCACGAAATTCATGTATGCTGCATCTATATCAGGTCTTTCCTCACGGTCCACCTTGATGGAAACATATCTCTCATTCATGAGTCGAGCCGTTGTTTCATCTTCGAATGATTCATGAGCCATGACGTGGCACCAATGACAGGTGGAGTAGCCAATGCTCAGGAATATCGGTTTATCCTCGCGTTGTGCTTTTAAAAATGCCTCATCTCCCCATGGATACCAATTAACAGGATTGGTTGCATGTTGAAGTAAGTATGGACTTGATTCGGTTGCCAAGCGATTTTCAGTAGCATCAGGTGTCATTTGTACCTCTGCAAGAAATGTTCTCCCACATCTCATATAGATGCTGGTTATCATGTAATTGGGAATAACCGTTGATCCTAACATGGATGAGCTTGGATGTTAATTAACTCGTCGTGAATGCAGGGGTAATTCATTTTGTTATATATCCAGACTCCCATCATTTCCTTTCTTGGGTAGGATTGTCGAAAGTAATTCTTTTATCAAGCTAATGAATTCAAACTTGCTTAGACGTTCGGTTATCACGCAAAGCGAGATGTACATAATTGCAGAAATTGCAATGAGAAGGATTAGATTAATCATGCTTGTTTCTTGCAAGAAAAAAGTCTTAAGAAATGAGAGAATAAAGATCGTAATTAAAGAATTGAGTAAAGGGATGAAAAGAAAAGGAACAAGCTCCTTGACTTTACAACGAATTAGTTTGAGAAGGATCCTAAATCCTATTATTGACGCAATGATTGAGGTGATCAAAATACTCATGGCAATGCCGTGGACGCCAAAAAGATATCCAAGTGGAATTAAAAGAGAGTATAGAATAATAGTGCTAATTCCCTTGATTTTAGCATCAATGGAAGGTTTTCCAATGGCGTTGGTAAGAGCCCCTCTATTACCATTGATTGCTCTGATCAGCCCCCACATGGATAATATTTGAACTAGTGATATCAATGGTTCCCAATCGGGTTGTAGGAAAATGATGATCAGGTCACGACAAAAAAACAGGATGAAAAAATTAAATGGAATGGCGATAAAACAGACGATTTGGAAAGTTTTCGTGAATCCCTTCCTAAGTTTTTCTGGATGCTCCTGAACGATAGAATAGGAAGAGAAAGTTATTTCACTCACGACGAAGGTGATCTGGGTGGCAGGAAGACATGATAACCTATATGCCAACTGGTAAAAACCAAGCATTTCAATCCCAAAGAACACCCCGACGAGAAAATCATCGAGTTCTACATTGAAAAAGGTGAATAAGGAAGATAAATAAATCCATTTGCTATATCCGAGTATTTCCTTCAATTTTTCACGGTCTAGCTTGAACCGGGGACGGTACGGATGTAACAGGAAGCTTAAGATGAATTCAGAAATATATACTGCACCATAACTAAAGACCATGATCCAGTAATTTTGAATAATTAGAGAAAGAAGAATAACCAAGAAGAAGGAAAAAAGAGGAATTAGTGTTCTGTATATGAAAATCTTCTTGTATCGGAGATCTTTTGAATAATGCACGATGCCAATGTTTGTCATGTCCCTGAAGATTGCCATGATGCTCAAGATGATAATGACAAGGACCATCCGTGATTCTTGGAATCCAGAAGCTATCAAAGGGCTGAGAAGGGAAAGTGAGCTTGCCACGACGATGCTCTTAACAATTTTAAAGCTCCACGCGCTATCCAAATATGATTTAATATCTCCCTTTTTCTGGATTAATGCTGCTTCGATTTGAGATTCCGAAAATAGATTTATAGTGTTAATGATCAATAAAGCCCCCCCAACAATTCCAAAATCCTCTGGGGATAGCAAGAACGCAAAAAAAAACGTTTTCAAGAGTTCAATTAAAACTGAAATTCCCCTTGCCATCAAGATGCCGATACCACTTAGAAAAGTCCTGGAAAACAGATCATCGTGGTTATCGGACACCATATCGATTTTTTTGTCATCTTTGGTATCCATGGATTCATTCATGGGCATTCATTCTCTTCTCACTTTTTCTTATCCGTCTTCCCGAGAAAACTATAGGGTTCAGCCCGATGATGAATCGGGTATGCTTTTTCACTATTTCTAGGTTCCCTTGCCATTTAAAAAGATCCCCAACATTTGTAAATCGAAGTCTTGCACCGACACCCCCCCGTAATCGTTAAGAGCGGGACGAGCAACACGCTGGACCAGCGACACGGACCCCGAGAACCAGATCGTCCAAGAAGAAGTAGATCGATAGTGGATGGAGGCGACTTGAATCCACCATTTGAAATCTAGGCAGTCATGTGATGATTTCGATGAAGGCATGGTGTGGTGGTTCACGTACTGAGAAACCTTGGAAAGGGGTCCCACTCTAAAATGGTGATTTCAAAGAAGGACTAGGGCTCCTTTCTGGTAATACTTGGCAAGTTGAATTTGACCATCCTCAATGAGAACATATGCCAAGTCGCTCGTTCCCATTCTTGGGGCTTTCTCCCCGACGAGTGAAACGAGGATGCGAGTGATGTTTGGATTATGTCCCACTATCAAAATCCCTTTATTTCTCCCGCGGGGTTCCTCCACGTGTATCTTGGAAATTATCATTTCATGATCCCCAGAAACTCGCAAAGCATCGAGCACCTCGACCGGGATCTGTAAATCCATCTCTTTCATAATGATGGAGAGAGTTTCTCTTGCTCTTTTGAACGGTGAAACCCAAGCCTCGTTTATTTTAAAGCCAAGATTCTTCATTCTTTTTGAAGCTACAATTTGTTGCTGTCTTCCACGGGGAGAGAGCGGTCGCTCGCTATCAGCTCTCCACCTTGGTGAATGAGCGCTTTCCGCATGCCGGACTAAGTAAAGCATCATGTCAAATCACTGATGATTATCTCCTGCTAATCCTGAACCGTGATCAGCACGTCACGTGTAGGATGGCTGCAACACGTTTTCCATCATCCCATTTCTTATTAAACTCGTTAATGATATCTGGTGTTTTTTCCTTGATAGTGACTATCGCACTATTTTGGAGCATTCCCTCCACGTCTTCTTGGAATGGGAGCACCCCAGATTGCCCCGTACCAATCAGCAATATATCGGGATTAGTTGATAGGATATGCTTGATCTCAGCCTTTCCAAGGCTTCTATGTCCATGAATCCTGGGTGAATGGGATTTATCACGTTTTTCCATATTTCCATCAGGCAGGATATAGAGATCGTGGGAGTATTCCTTACCATCAATGGTGATCGAACCAAATTTCGTTGAATCAATCTTCATTATGGTACACCTTTCAGCACCGTGAGAAAAACCTGTCGATGATGTTCAGAAAACGGTCATTTTTGCTAGTAATTAGCATTTCTAGAAACCATATAGTCTATGTCGAAAATACATATAACCGCACCATCGTTTGGATCACGTGGTGAACATCCATTGAAAAAACGAACATATCCTGAGGAAAAGAACGAGAAAATGGAAAGGATATTGCAGAAATTGAGAACAGAGTTATGGGGCCACTCCGACGAAACAAATCGCGGGACCATGGAACTTAAGGCAACTGCCTAGAGCGATGCTGTTAAAACCCAAAAATTCGGGTTCGGGAAAACCAATTTCCATTTTTGCATCTTCCTCCTTTCAATTTAAACCGGTTTCTAGATCTCAGGATTCTATAGAGAGTATGGAATGAATGTAAGGTTCATTTTTTGGTCTTCATGCATGAGACTTGATGTGCTAATAATCATTGCAGAAGGATGAAAAATGCCTGGAATATTTCATGTCGTGTATGGTATCATGTTCGCAATACCGATCTATGCACTTTCCAAAAAGAAAAGATATAGCATCGGTTTATTGGTAATTTTTGCGATCAATAATTACATCGGTCCCGATATCGGCTATGCTGTAATAGGAACCATCGGGAATAAGATCGGATGGCAAGGGCTTGTTGAAATCGGTCAGGGTGCTCATTCATATTTTGGATGGGTGCTTTTCGCCTTGGTATGGGCACCAATATGGTATTTCATGCTTCAAGTGATGGAAAGGGGCAGGTTGAGACATCTAGGCACGACAAGCCAAGGAGATGGAAATGAGACAGTGATCCGCCATGACTTCGCGGATGTATACAAGATGACCCTGATCGGGGGTATCTCGCACCATTTCGTAGATCTCGTGACTCACTTGGATCATCCTTACGATATCATGAACATTGATGGTATATGGAACCCTGGTGAGGTAACTCTACGGGGAACCATCGATCTCTATCGCCCTATCTCCATTCAGGGTGTTGTTGCATATGGAGTGCTTCTCGGAGTGGCAATTGGGTTTTTCCTGTTGTACCATGCCATCAGGGGGAATCTTAAGGAAAAATTCCTGAATTCTACCCTTTTGAAACAAACCCGTGACGTTCTCGTGTTTGCAGGTATAGGTGCGTTTAATTTCTTCCTTGCATGGGCAGTCATGGCATATGCCGGGGAAGCACCTCCCTTCATGAGCAACCAGTACATGTCGTTTAACTTGAATGTCATGCTGTACGCGTCCCTCATGTTTGGCAAGAACCCAGGATACGCGTGGCTTATCACGTGCTCGGTGTCATTCCTCGTGCTTTTCTTCATTTTCTATCCAAGGAGAACGCGCATTTCCCTGTGGGGGAGAAAAATAAGGGTTGATTACCTGCTAATTGCCGGTTTCTTCATTGCGCTTTGCGTGGGTTACTGCTTGCAACCATGGATCGGCAATATCTCGGGTGGCGAGGCAGAGATGGGTGGATTCGTTCACCTGTGGTCCATGATAGGATTCCCGCTGGCCACCTTCGCGTTGACCAATGGCGTGCATTTCACGCCATCAATGCGAGATGAGCAATTCCCGAGCCTACCTCTAGTTCCGCCATCAAGTGATTCCCGATCATCATTGGAAACCGCAAGTTCCCCAGCAAAATAAACGCGGTCGATTTCGTCGTCCCTGAATCTCATGTGCGGGAAATACCAAGGGGGGATTCAAGCCTGCGCACCAGCATGGCCATTCGTGGTGGTAAGCAGTGTTGAACTACCACTGCCTAAACAGTAACGGGGGAATTTGATGTGCTCGATGCGAAGGATTGAAATGGAACCGGAGATTTCCCCACCTGATGTCAGTCAATGCATCGACGGGAACGGAGAAAA
>WJJB01000175.1 GCA_014729935.1 Candidatus Bathyarchaeota archaeon
CTTGCACGGGATGCTGAAGGATGCAGCTATTGCTTACGGTGCCTTGTACCATGCCGTGTATTTCTGGGACGAGATCTTGAGCCATTTCTTGATTCCAATAGGATTTTTTGGCGCGTTAAAGGTTAATGCGGTTCTAGATAGCTTGGAGAATAAGGACGGCATCAACCTGCTTCCCAAGGAAAAGCTCGCCGTCCTTTTCATGGCAATTGGACTAGCTCTTACTTGGACATACTCGTTACTCGAAGGACAAGCCGCGTGGTTCTATTTCTTCTCATTCATTATTCACGTGGCACTCGTTCTTTTTTTCCGCTTCATGCCCAAGAATTCTCGCCAGAAGATCATATCGGGTCATTGGCGGATGAAGGTGAAAAATAACCCGTACGTCTTTCTTTTGCTCGTAATGGCCATCACCAGCATCATCGCGATCGTCATATGGGCATCCATCACCGGCGTGAAACCACATTTTCCATTCCTGTACCAGCCAAGCGAGGTTTTCTAACATGGCTGATGGTAAAAAAGATTCTCCAGGGAGGCTCAAGGGTTTTCTCGATGGAATCAAGACTCGGATGAAAAGGACGTTGAGGAAATCATTGGATTTCTTCGTCCGGGATTTCAACGTGAAGCGAAGCCAGATTCTCAACTTGATGTTCAAGGCCATGATACTTGCCTCATACGGTGCATTTTGGTTCGTGTCACTACTCGACCGTCTACCAACTGGCATGAGAATCGATGAACCAATGAATTGGATTATCATCCTCGTGTTTGGTATCACCATCTTGTTCGGCGGGATCATCACGGATAGGTTGGTATTCATTCAATTCGTGTACGAGATCATGGCCCTGGTGGCTATCGTGCCCATGCTCTTGATGCTATTCTTCAAGGTGGAAAGCATTGTTCTCCTTGGTGCAACATTGCTTGGTTTCGTAATTGCACTTCTCGTTTTGCAGTTTTTCACGGCAATCCTGGTGGACACCACCCTTCTTAACCGGGCACGCATCATCACCTTCTTGTTCGCCATCATGGGCTTGTTTTCGGCGCCAATAATCACCTTGGTCATCATCGTGAAGTCATATCATTGGGTATACTTGATAATCATTCTCTTGTCGCTTATTTCCGTTTTTTCTTCGAAAAAATTCCCTCGGCGCCACCCCGTGGTAAGCATCAAGAAAATACCTGGGTTCAAGGTGAAAAACTACTGGACAATGGTGAAATCATCTGGAGTGATTCCCCACGTGATATTTTTCTTCTTCACTTCGATGGTCATCGGCTTTTTCTTCACGGAGGCACTATCCACATCGCTAGGCATCCCGGAAATCATTGTAATAATCGTCGTGGTGATCGCTTCCCTGCCCATCATCTCTTCCATTCTTGATAATCGGGGAAGGAAACCCATCGTGTATCTCACCTTATTTTTATTAGGGGCGTTTTGCATATTTCGTGATTACCCGGCAAGTGCTTGGGAATCCATCACCGCTCTTCGCATCGGATTGTATTCATTCTCTGTTATCTTGATACTTGTACTGGCACTCGTTATTTCAGGCGATCTTTCTTCCCATTTTTCCAGGGGAAAAATCTCTGGTATCATTACTTTTTTCACCACCGTCGGCATGGTCACCGGTGTCTTTCTCTACCTGAATATCGATACAAGCACGGTGGATGTGGTGGCGATTTCAGATTGGGCATCAATCATCATCTTCATTTCGATCTTCCTGTTTGCCTCCACCCCTGAAACATTGCAGGAAGATACTCACCGCTGGCACGAGTTCTTGGAAAAACTATATCTCGTGTCCGATGCTGGCTTGGCACTTTTCTCGTGGGATTTTCACAAGGATAACAGGGATCGGGACGAGGTTAATGAGGATTTGGTGAGCGGGGGGTTGAAAGGGATTGAATCCTTGCTCAAGGAAATTTCCCACAGCAAGCAAAACATCAGGGTACTTGATCATGGTGACATGAACGTTATATTCCATTATGGTAAATGCAGCATGGCTGTCTTGTTTGTGGAAAAGGAACTGGTTATTCTCAGGGAAAAACTGGCGAATTTCCACTTGTTATTCGAATACATCAATCAAGATGCCCTTCAAGGTGACATCATCAACTTGGGGGAGCTGAAGGAAGTTAATGCCCTCTTGAAGCGATTTTTTAAACAAGAGAAATTATTCTAACAAAGGTCACGAACCATGACAACAGGAAAGAATGGGAACGATAATGCAAGCAAGGATGATTCCTCGCTTGAAAAGGACCTTTCATACACGTTGGAGCACGCTTGGACCCGGATGGAAATTCAGGAGCGTGAAGACGCGGTCAAGCTTGCAAGATCCTACATGAACTTCCTTGGAAAAACGAGGACCGAGAGAAGGAGAATCAAGCACGTGCAAGAATTTCTTGAATCCAACGGTTTCCAGCGAATTGGACTTGATTCATCTATAGATGTTCTTGTATCTCCAGGTGACAGGGTGTATTACATCAACAAGGATAAAAACCTCGCGGCATTCATCATCGGGGAAAACTCCCTTCTTGACGGATCAAGGCTGCTCGCTGCACATGTAGACTATCCGAAAATTGATTTGAAAGTACGACCCCTTTATGAGGATGATAAAAGCTGCGTTGCATTATTCAAGACCCATTATTATGGCGGGATCAAGAAGTATCAATATGCAAGCATACCACTGGCTTTGGTTGGCGTGGTGTTCACCCGTGATGGAAAGGAAGTGCCAGTGGATATCGGTCTAGATCCTGGGGATCCCGTGTTCACC
>WJJB01000176.1 GCA_014729935.1 Candidatus Bathyarchaeota archaeon
CAAGAAGACCATCCAGCTAAATGGAAAATCGATCTGTTCCTTCAACACGTGCAGCACGGTGGAAATGATGGTGATGAGGAAGCCGAAGATGATGGTCAACGCGTTCTTCTTGATTTGCCCACTGGTTTGCCTTGCTAGCTTTCCATAGATGATGATGATGGCAAAAAGCCCCATGGCAACTCCAATTGCTGGCAGGAAGGTGAACCCATAGCCCCCTATCTGGTACCAATCCGCGTGAGCGATAGCACCGATGTAGGCAAACACGATGGAAAGGACCCCACAGGCAAAGAATCCTATAAGGAATTTCGTGAGGATCTGACGCTTGTTGTTGCTGATATAACGCTCGATGCAATACGTGATGTATACGAGGCCCAAGCACACCAAGGTAAGCATCCAACTTGTATCACCCCGCACGTTATAATCCTCATCACCGTAATGAGATCCAGGTAATGGAACAGCGTGCGGGAAGATCAAATGCGCGATCTCGAAGAGGGATGATTTCAGGAGACTATATAGCAATCCAAGTCCCTGCGCGCCTGCTAAAGAGAAAAATAGGAAGGCCAATCCACGCCTGAACTTCTTCTGCACGGCCACCTCACTCGCGTGTGCTTCCATGATGAGATAAATCCCAGCAAGAATGTAAAATAATATCAATACCCACGTAAAGGTCCATGCCAAGCCTTCGGCAACTGAATCCAAGTCCTGCAAATCTATTAGCAGGCGATAATGCTCGGGATCCAGCCTGTTCAAGCCATTCATGAATAACATGAACACAGGAACCAAGATCACGAAGATGGCAGCAGCCAATCCCATGAATAATTCCACCCGCTTGCGATGTGCATCTTCTCTCCTTCCCTTGCTCGAATACCACAGATCCATGAGTATATTCATGCCGAAAAACCAGCCAAACAATGGAATAATGAGTTGCGTGAATCCCGTGAACCAGCCAAGCATCCGAACCCCGCTGGAATCTGGTTTCGATTTGTACAGGATCCCCGTCATGATGCACAAGGCCCCAAATACTAGTGGAAACAAGAAGTAGATACGCTTCAGATTGGAATATGACTCGAAATTGATGATCGGGTAAAATATATCTATGCCTATGGTCAATGCAACCCCAAGAAGGTACAGGATTCCCCCGATGGCTGAATAAATGATACCACCAATTATTAATCCCCGCACGGCGGATCGCTTAGCCCTCTCGGAGAACCTTGGCGGTAATAAACGATATTTCTTCTTTAGAAATACACCGGTTTCCTTAAGCACCAATTCGCTTGACCTACGGGTTACTGGGTACACCAACAACCCGAGAAAACCGAAGAACATGAATTCCGGGTATGGCCACTCGCTCACCATGGCAATGAAATCAAGAGTTCCTTGCTCGGTAGAGGTGTCAATGGAATACCAACCTGCCACTGTTGCACCAAATCCAGATTCGGCGGTGACCATGAGAACTATCCATATAGCTGCGATGGCGAGAAAGGCAAGGTATATCCAAGGTTGGTGAAGCAAGGCAACAATGCGAACGAATAATTTCCTCCCCTTCTTCTCAACGGGAAGTGAAAGGAATTTCCCGGAAACGAAAGTGAGACCAGCAATGGTGAAGAACATGCTGCTGGGTATCCATTGCATCATCGCGGCATGTTTTATGGAACCAATGTACGTGTGCACGCCAGGTGAATTCAAGGGCAGCATGAGCCATAACCTACCAAGGATGACAAAAAAGATGCCAAGGCTCACGTACACGAGACTCGTCCACATGACACCTTTAGCCAGATGGTGCCTACTATTTTTTTCCAATTCAGCAGCAGTCAATTCCGATACACTCATGCGAGTTTCCCTCCTGTTATATTGACAGGTGAGTAGGTGTTCACCAAGTTTGCAAAGTCCACGGCCGTGCTTATCGTCACGTTTTCCAAGATGAAGAATTGGATTGGCTGGGTTTCGTTCACCGTTTCCGTTTGCATGAAACGGAAATCACCGTGGTTCCACTTGCCGCAGACATGAGAAGCTGAATTATTCTTCACGAGTGCAAAACCACCTTCATCAGAGTACACCAAGCCGTTTGACAGGGATAGATAGATCTCGAAATTATCTTCTCCAAATATCTCGATATTTCGAGCCCAATCGCCATATTCATCATTGATGTCGGGGTAGTAATCCGCACGGTCGAGGGAGATGTATTCACCCTCGAACAATGTGGGGGAATACTTGATCTTGCTGAAATCCCCGACGAACGTGATGTAATTCCAATCTTTCTCGTCGGTATTATTATCCTTGTGCCTGAATTGCGTATTAACGCTATAATATTGCAATCCATTCAAGGCTGGAATTCCAGAGACCTCCAGTGTATGATTACTCACGTTCAATCCTAGAAGATTCTTGTGGACCAACGATACTGGAAGCTCGGATTCAGATACCATGCCCTCGCTCGTATAATTCGTGAATTCGGATTCCGTGGTGGCTATGGTGGTGGACCAATCGTACAAGGTCTGGTTCTGGCCCGACCATTCAACGAGAGGATCGAAGTTAAAAGGCAACACTTGCAACATCCCTGTCGAATTGATCGTCCCATTCAACGTTGCCGTCTTGTTTACCACGTAATCTTTCACTGCTGTTGCATTCTCTATTGCGTAATTAGTCATGGTGAATGCGTGCTTGTTTTCATAATCTGCTGGGTCCAAACCCGTGGTATCGGTTACCATGGCATCGGCAAGATCCATCCATGCTTGCGTTAAATTCTCGTACAACGTGAAATATTCCCCAAAACTCAATGCACCTTCACTGAAGTAGGAATAATTCAAGAGCAGTTCGGTGGCTTGCAAGAGCTGGTGAACGCGGTAGTTCAAGGCACATATCACGCCATCATCGACATACCCGCTGCCACCTTGCCCCATCCACACGAAAGAACTGCGATAATTGAACCCTTGCCAGTGGGTTTCGGGAACGTAGGAATTCAGTTTTTCCTTCTTAGGTTCCATCCGGTCTATCCATTCATCCAAGTTGAGAAACTCATTTCCATTCTTCTCTAACAATTCCAACCTGCGTTCGTGATTTGCAAGCTTGTATGGATTGAATTCGAAATCGCCTGCCACCCATGTTTGACCTTCTCCCGTGTCAACGTTCTCTCCATCCTGCACCCAGAGCGAATGATGCATGACTCCTTCCTCGCATGTTGGCAATATCCAATGTGGAAGCACGTTAATAGATTCAGAGGTCCAACTGCTTTCAGGATCACCAATCGGGCTGAATTCCCACTCGTATAGCGGTGCAGGGTTCGTCACGTGGAAGTACGAAAGGTCCATGCGGAATATCATGAAAGTATCATATATGGGAGTGCCGTTACTATAAGTGAAATCCTCCAAGAGGCGAGCACACCCGAGCATGAATTGACCTTCCTGGAGAAGTACCGCGCGGGACACGTGAGAGATGTTGTAAAAGTCGATCAACCGGCGGGTGTAATTCACGCTCTTGTAAAACGACAAGTATGGATAGGCGAGGGCGAGGGCATCGCTATATTGCACCAGGATGAGTTCCACCCGTCTTTCGTCAACCAGCATCCGGAGCAAATCCAGGGATTTCAAACCAGACACGAACGTTCCATTTTTCAAGGTGATGTTGCTCAAGCGGATAGAGCCTTCGGTGTCCATCTTGTGCATCCAATCAAGCATCTGGCCCTGGAACTCGATATTCGCCTTCCACGTGGGATGCCTGCCATACATCTGCAGGATGGGAACTAGGCTATTATTGACCACCTTGTCCATGGCCTCGGGATTTCCAACGCGGTATTGAACGTTAAAGTGGTAACTTGACGTGGAGATCATTGGTCTCGCTATATTGTCGATCGCGAACACACCTGCTACTCCAGCTAGGAGAAGCGCGGTTACAGCCATTGATACGTGGAATGTCTTGTAATAACGTTGTTTTTGAAGGAGATCGTTCCTCCTGTCGTCATTTTTCACATCAGAAGACATCGTTGTCACTCCATGCATGTTTTATAGGGATTCTATTAATTACATTACTGATAAATGATTTTATCTTTTTTTACCCGTTTTCCGCCAGAAAGCCACGTCCTTTGGTTTCATTCGGGCGTCGTGGCTTCCGGGGTGTGGCAACGATCCAGCGCAATTATATATATCAATGTGGTTACTAGAAGCAAGTAATAATCGAACATGACTTGTCCAGGGGAACAACTCCACATGAGTCTCCACTTTTGGATTTTCAGCCTCCACGTGGTTGATGAATCATTCAACCCAAATATTGCACAAATGGAGGAAATCATCGCCACGCTGGTAAAGCATGATATCATTGTTGGCTTGCAAGGGGAACAGCAGAAACATTTCAATGCATTAATGGGCCGGGTGAGCGAGCCGTTCATAATCAGGCTTGATCTCACCCCTGGATTCCTTGAATTTCTCTCGAACGTTCTATGCAGGGATGTTGCGTGGACCGTGGAAGGCTCCATCTCGCTCTCTTCCCATGAACCTGAGAGAATTAATAACCTTCCTCGATTCTGCATCCTTGAGTTGCAAATCGAATTTGGGAGGGAAATATACCTGCAAACCAGTAGCCTCATCCAACAGTTCAAGCAGGATTATCATTCGTGCATCATAGACCTTTCCCAAGTAACAGGAAGAGACATCAAGGTGGGAACCTGGGTTCCATGAAGATCTCACGAAATGATGAAAAAACATATCTTGGATGCTCGTGATGGTAAGATCCGCCTGGGATTGGCTCCATCGAGTCCACCGCGGCTTCCAGGACGTGCCCATCGAAGTGCTAAACTGGTGAAATTCAACCTGCCCCAAGCATAATTGAGTTGGTGAGTGAGCGAGAGGATGGCTTTCCTTCACAAGGCTGGATGATTCATGGTTCCAAGTGAGATTCCTTTCACTTCAGGAGCAAGGTGATAGTCGCGGAAAAGCCTGGTATCATCCCGTCAAAATCTACGATACCGAGAGATTTCATCTTCTTCAGGAGTAACCGCAAACCCTCAAATTTTTCTGAAAAAGCAGCATTTAATTCCTTGTAACCAAGTTCTCCACCATTTTGCTCCAGCATATCCAGAACAAATTGCTGTTCATCAGTTGGCCTGCCAAGTTGCACCGGTGCATTAGATTCCCCACTATCTCGTGAAGTCCCTTGCATTTCCTTGGCTACTATCTCCCTATCGGCAGGATCGATGTATTTTATCGTCGACGTGAAGCCCGGCAATACCCCGCTGAAATTGACGATACCTTTTTCCTTCATTTTTTTCAAGATGATGCGGCATCCTTCAAATTGATCCGCGCATTTCTCGTTCAACTCCTTAAACGGCATCTCCCCTGCTTCTTCGAGTATCTTGATGATGAAATCTTCCTCTTTCGATAACGCCATGGTATTAAGTTATCTACATCGGTATATAAATGCGTTTCTACCACTCCCGGTTGCATTCAAGAATCATCATAGATGATCATCTTCAAGGGGATGGATCATGCGGCAAATATTGCCTATCGATATTTCCATGACCTCCTTTGCAAAGTCCTTGAAGATGAATAATTGCCCGTCCTCTTCGAGCTTTTTCAGGCAGGATCCAAGTCCCACTTTACGCAATGGCTCATAACGGTCTCCACCGAACTTCAAGTATCCACCCAAACCGCCAATGACCGGCCATTTCTTCAATGCTGCATCGACACCATGATTCCTCATGAAGCGGTTCATCATGGCATATTTTCCCATGTCCACGCCGCCGTACAGGGTAGCGATGGAATGTTCCATGGTATCGGCGTGGCCAGGTTTCACTGCAAGATATTCCATCCTGGTTTCTTCAGAATATGGTTCCAAGCACCGTAATACTTGCCCTAAATCGACGGTGAACGTGCTGGCGAACAAGATGCTTTCCATGCCATGTTGTTCACGAAGTGCATCCCAATCATCGTAATTTTCTATTCCCTTGTTGCCGCCATGACCCACGATTATCAGTATCTTTGAGAGGGTAACTCCCCTGTCTTTTAAAGCATTCACGTGAAAATTGATGAAATCAACGCTTTTCCTGACGCACTCATCCATGGGCAAGTACCCCGGGCTCCAATCCCTTGCGATATCCCCAACACGATCCGTCGTGAATGGAACATGAGCCATGAAACGTGCCCCCGTACGCTCTGAGACGCGGTAAGCAACGAAATTTGCGCAGCGGCTATCATTATCCGGTGATAATGCGGGACCATGACCCTCGTGAAGGTTTCCGATGGAAAATATCAAGGTTCCCGCATCACGCGGTGAAAACGGGCCCCATGCATTCATCTTTTTCTCGATATCAAACATGATACTTGTTCATCATTAAAGTAAAAAAAAATCGCGATCCAACCTCCATCAAGGAGATAATTACTCAAGGTAGGGATCGTTCAACCAGTTAAAGCACGAGGCAGGAAAAATCCTATTTACTTCACCTCAAGGCGTGGTTTTGCACTTGAAAAGATTTTTAGTAGCGGGGACCAAATCTACACTAAGAAGACTCGAGATGATAAGCATGAGCGATTCAAGGGAAGGATGCACTGGTTCCGAAATTATCGTGGACCACCTGATAAAAGAAGGCGTGCCATGCATTGCAGGCATCCCGGGCCATGGGAATCTCGCCCTGGTGGATGCCATATACAAGCGCAAGGGTGAGATACAATTCATTCAAGTTAAACAAGAGATGAGCGCGGTTCATCTTGCCGAAGGGTATTACCGTGTTTCGGGTGTCCCTTTAGCCGTTATCACTTCCATAGGCCCCGGGGCAGCTAATACCGTCATTGGCATTGCCAGCGCATACGCGGACTCGAAACCCGTTCTTGTCTTCACGGGAGATACCCACGTGCACATGCGCGGAAAGGGCGTGCTTCAGGAGATCGAGCGTGGTGCGGATTCCTCCTTGAATGCCATCTTCGATCCGGTGGTTAAGCGATCCTGGAACGTCGCGCAGGCACGGCAGCTTCCATCCGTGATGCATCGTGCGTTCAATTACATGCTCACGGGGCGAAAGGGGCCCGTTCATGTAAACCTACCCTTTGACGTGCAAAGTGACGAGGTTTCGTGCGAGATCCCGTTTCCCGCCCAAGAAAAAACTTCGAGTCCATTGGTATATCCCGAACCAGCCAAGATACATGCAGCAGTGGAATTGCTAGCAGGGGCAACGCGTCCCGTGATTTTAATAGGCGGGGGCGTGATTGAGGCAGGAGCCTTCGACGGGCTTAAAAAGGTAGCAGAATTGCTTGGTGCAGCCGTTATCAATACCATGATGGGGATTTCAGCTTTTCCCGCAAATCACCCGCTTTACGCGTGGTGTGGGGGTTCGAAGGGTACAACCGTTGGAAATAATTTGGCAAGGAAAGCAGACGTCATCCTTGCCCTCGGGACCAGGTTTGCCGATGAATCCACATCATCTTACAAGGAAGGCGTTACCTACTCGATTCCCCCCACTAAGCTTGTCCATGTTGATATCGATGGCCATGAAATCGGGAAGAACTACCACCCAAGTGTTGGTATCATTGGCGATATTACGCCAACTCTCGAAGCAATTGCAGATGGATTGGAGCAAAGGGGATTCAAGGTTGATTTCAAGGAAAGCGAGTATTTCAAGGAAATCCAATCCGAGCGGGAGGCTTGGCTGCAATCATTGAACAACTTCGTGGACATGAACAAGAATCCACCCATGATATCGGCTGTTTTGCGCAAGGTACGAAAGGTGTTCAATGAAAATACCTACATTGTTACTTCATCCGGAAATGTCCAAGCGCAGGTCCTCCAGGAGTTTCCATTCACCGTTCCACGGACTTGCATCACCACCGGTGGGTTCTCGACCATGGGATTTAGCTTGCCAGCCGCCATCGGGGCGAAGCTGGCTTCACCCGAGAACCACGTGGTCGCACTGGTAGGTGACGGGGATTTCATGATGACCATGGCGGAACTATCAACTGCAGTGCAGCTTGGAACGGATATCATTACCGTGATCTTGAATAACAAGTCGTGGATGGCTATCAGGGATTTGCAAGTCGCTGCTTACGGTCCAACACGCGCACTTGGGACTGATTTCACGGATCACGACGGCAAGTTGTATACGCCAGATTTTGCAGGAATTGCGCGAGGGTTCGGGTGTCACGGAGAACGGGTATCAAGGGTAGCAGATATCGAACCCGCGTTGAGACGGGCAATTGATGCAGGAAAACCTGCAGTTGTCGAGATCATGGTAAATCGGGAGTACCCATACAGTGGTTCACCTGCTGTGGGCTGGTGGGATGTTCCCATTCCCGCATATTTCGAAAAGAAACGGGACCAATACGAGCAAGAAATGAAAGGAGAACGATTGTGAATGCCTGGAAGATCAATCGATCGCCAACCTGGCAGGGCATACGAGCGAGCATTATTCATGGCAACGGGATGCTCGCAACAAGATCTCCAAAAACCACGGATAGCAATTGCCAATTCATGGACCGAGCTTAACCCGGGTCACGTGCACCTGCGCACGCTGGCATCTTGGGTCAAGCGTGGTATCATTGAATACGGGGGAACGCCGTTTGAATTCAACACGATTGCACCCTGTGATGGTATATGCCAAGGTCGTGGCATGCATTTCATACTTCCATCGAGGGAAATCATCGCAGCATCGGTTGAACTGACATTAAAAGCCTATCAATTTGACGGTGTCGTGATGATCTGCTCGTGTGACAAGATAGTACCGGGAATGCTCATGGCTGCAGCCAGGGTAAACATACCCACCATCTTCCTCCCAGGGGGCACCATGAAGCCGTGGAAGAATCTTGAAAAGACCCGGGTGACCTCGGATATCAAGGAAGCGATCGGCGAATATAATGCCGGGCATCTCACGGCTGGCGAGTTTCTCGAGATCGAATCAGGTACCTGCACGGGGGCTGGCGCTTGCAATATGATGGGAACCGCAGTTACCATGGGATGCTTGCTTGAAGCCCTTGGATTGGCATACCCCGGTTCCGCCACCCTGAATGCTCTCGAGGCCAAGCAGCTCAGGATAGCCAAACAAGTAGGCAATCGCATCGTCGAGATTTCAAGAACGGGGGAGTCGGCTCGAAGCTTCATCACGCCTGAAAGCATCGAGAATGCAGCACGGGTTGGCTTGGCAATTGGTGGCTCGTCTAACATGGTCTTGCACCTCCCGGCCCTTGCTGCAGAAATTGGTAGCGAGTTCCCAATGGATGATTTTGACGCTTTGAGCAAAGACACGCCACTCATCGTGAAATGTAAACCAGCTTCAGACCACACCATCGACGACTTTCACACGGCGGGTGGTGTGAGTGCCGTTTTAAAGGCACTTGCAGGCAAGGTCCACCTGAAAGCACCATCCATTACTGGATCAACCTTGGAAATCGTGGTGAAACACGCTAAAGAGCCCGATGCACGCGTTATCCATCATGCAAGTGCTCCACTTGCACCCGAAGGGGGATTGGCAGTGTTACATGGGACCCTTGCGCCCGAAGGAGCAATCGTTAAACAATCAGCCGTGCATCCCGATATGCTCGTGCACGAGGGCCCTGCAAGGGTATTTGATGGCGAGGAAGCCGTCAAACAAGCCTTGTTCGATCACCAAGTTGAAAAGGGGGATGTCTTGGTCATCAGGTACGAGGGACCCGTGGGTGGACCGGGCATGAGGGAACTATCACTTCCTGCTGCAATGTTGATTGGTATGGGGCTTGGGAACTCGGTAGCGATGATCACCGATGCCAGGTACTCGGGTGCCACCAGGGGGCCTTGCATCGGCCACGTGTGCCCGGAAGCCGCAACGGGAGGACCCATCGCGCTGTGCAAGAATGGGGATTCCATCCGCATCGATATCCCGGGCAGGCAGGTCGATCTACTGGTCGGGGAGCAGGAACTCCAACGGCGCAAGGAAGGCTGGAAATTACCACCTTCCAAGAAACACCTGCAAGGTGGTGGATTCTTGGACCTGTATGCTCGCCTGGTATCGAGTGCAAGGAAGGGGGCAATCCTTCAATGAATTATCCCAAATCTAACACCGGGACCGATTCACCCCTTGAATCACCTTTAAATGTGACTGCAGGTTTGAGAACGTGGTAGATATATCATGTTTGGTGGCGGTTCTTTCGGGGATCTTCCGTTTGATATCTCGGAAGTATTCAAGCAGTTCAAGGAAAACATTGAAATCATCAAGGATGACGAGGGTATCATCATCAAGTACAAGGAAATTGTTCCCGGGCTAAACTTGGAAATGCTCAAGGGAATGCTCGAAAAGGCAATCGGTTCGGGAAAGCTTGACATGGTGAATGACATGCTTTTTGGCGGGCAGGATGGAATGGAAGGAAATGTGATCGAGGACGATCCCGAGGATGACTTGGAGGATCAAACCGAATTCGATATCATCGTGCTTGAAGATGAGCAAGGCTTGAAATTGATCCCGCATGATCCCGCGGATCTTGACGACATGCACGAAACCATCACCCAAATGTTCAACCCGGAATTCTTCGAGCAAGCCATCAAGTCGGTCTTTCAATTCATCCAAGAACAACTTGGAAACATGCTCGGGGGTCACGACGATGAATTGGCTCAAGGCAAGAACGATGATGCCGAAGATGAGTTCGAGGACCAAGGGGATTCGAACACCACGGGTGATTACTTTTATTCCTAGGCAAACCAAGCGTGCCACTACCTAGCGTACCACGATTTGAGTTCCAACCGGGCACCGGGCGACATCTAGATC
>WJJB01000177.1 GCA_014729935.1 Candidatus Bathyarchaeota archaeon
ACCCTATATTATTTCGATGGATGAGAGCATGATGAGGGCTGGAATTGCCGGTGAGCCGAATCCGTTGACGGAAATCCCGGTACTCATCGGGTATCCAAGGTACGTCTCCATCATGACGGACGTGGGAGGTTCAAGAGACCCAGGTGAACCACCCTTGAAGCCATCGAAGCCCAGGAGATCAAGGGAATTAACCGTCCGCACGAAATTCGTTGATACTGCCTTCTGGGAACCCAATCTCCTGGCACCAGGGGGAAAGGCATCCTTCGATATCGAGCTTCCCGGTTCAATTACCACGCAGCACTTGATGCTGGTCGGTACCACCGAACAGTGCGAGATTGGGCATAAGACCATGGACGTGAACGTATTGCAAGAATTTTTCATCCAACCTGACTTGCCAGCTAGGCTGGTGCAGGCTGACGTGGTGGAAATCGGTGCATCCATCATTAATAGGACACAAGTTGATAAAACAGTGAATCTATCGATGCAAGCCACTGGGTTGTCCGTGATGACTGCCCCGTCATCAGGGATACGCGTGGCGGCTGGATCGAGGAAAAGAGCCACATGGAAAGTATCTGCAATGAGAGTTGGCATGGCATCACTCAGGTTTACTGCCGAGACTGAATCCCATGCGGATACCGCTATCAAGGAGATTTACATTCATCCCAAGGGTAAACCCGAGGCTCGGCACCACCGTGGAATGATCGATGCTGGCAGGAAAGTTATTAACTTTGATGTTAACCGTGATGGTGAAGAGGCGCATTACGCGTACATCACGCTTGTTCCTGACATCCTCCATGGTGCCTTGGATGGTTTGGAATCCATGTTGGGATACCCGCATGGTTGTGTAGAGCAAACCCTGAGCTTTTTTCTTCCCAACTTGCTCGTGAAAAGGCACTTGGAAGCATCGCATCGCTTGAGCGCTTCTCTCTTGGACACCATTTCAGATTTCACTGTCAAGGGAATCGTACGGTTCATGAATTTCAAGCACCATGATGGCGGATGGGGATGGTGGGAGTCAGATCCGACGTCCACTTTCATGACAGCCCAAGTCGTGCAGGCGCTGGCATTGGCTTCAAGTCAAGGATATCATGGGCAGCCCGGCGTGATGGATCAAGCCATTTCACTCTTGATGGACAGGCAACTCGAAGATGGATCTTGGAAGGTGGAAAAGGGATTTCGATGGGATCGCGTTCCAGGAATCAAGGAAATGACACCATGCATCATGACAGCCAGCATTACAAGCGCCTTGGTGAGATCGGGAGCCATGAAACGGCATGAAGACCCAATCAAAGATGCCATCGAGTTCATCAAGACAAGAACTGATACGATACGTAATGATGCCAACGGCGTTGCGAGAACGTGTCTTCTCCTCCAAGAAACCGATCCTGATTCCATATTGATTCCACGGCTGGTGGAACGTCTTCTCGAACTTCGGCAGGGGAACACGTGGGAGGGTGGCTCCGCCCTTGGTGGTACCATGGAGAGTACTGCCCTTGCCATGCGCGTGCTTCATCGTCATGACAGGGAGCGATATGGTGTCATTATCAACGAGGCAATCAAGGAAATATTGGATAACCGTTCTACCAAGGGGGGCTGGAACACCACCAGTGACACGGTAGCCGTCATAGAAACATTCCTGGAATTGGATGATGGGAGCACGCCTGAATGTTCCATCGAATGTGCATTAAATGATTTTTCCAAGAAAATTTCGATTGATGAGGAAAATCTTGAGGAATCAATCGTGAACATGCGCAATATTTCCCTCAACAACCACATGGTTGATGGCAGGAATCATCTCGTGCTGGACGTGGTGGAAGGAAAGAAAATTCATTACCAACTCACCGAGTTGATTTGGACCACTGATGGTACCGCAAAGGTGGAACAAGAGTTCAACGTGAAGCGGCAGCATTCATGCACTGCCAGCAAGGTGGGCGACGCAGTGGATGTCACGGTTCGCGTGGAATCCTTGGCAGGAATTGTACCCTTCGTGGTGATCGAGGAAACAATTCCCGCGGGATTTATCCTTGAAAAGAACTCCACGATCGAGAAGATCGGTGAAACCAATATGTTTGATCATCACCAGGTGAACCAACATCGGTTATTGCTGTATCCCAAGGCTTTCGAGTCGTTAACCTTCTCGTACCGGATGATTGCTGTTAGGGAATTCCTTGGTTTTCACCCAGGAACCACGGTCGAGTGCATGTATGCACCCAGCAAGGGATGCACGGCCCCAGTAGATGAATTAAAGGTGGAAAGGTGAAATGCATGGTGAAAAATAAGCAATTATTTAGCTATTACAAGAGTCTCGAGCACGGGTACCAGCGCGAGTATTATATTGGAGAAGAGGCAATGCAACTCAGGGGCGTGCTCAAGTTGCAGTATCCCGTGGAACAAGAGCGACTGGTAGATAAAAAATCCATAGAACGCATCCTCTTCCATGCCTTTTTTACCCGGCTTGGCAAGGATCCATGGGGTGGACAGGTGATATTCTGCCCCCCTTGGGACTACAGTCCTGCCAGAAGGCATGAAGGTATCTCATCAAACACGGATGTAGGATTTCCTCTCAAAGCGTATCTTTCCATCTTCTTTTCAATACTGAATTTAAGGAAGGTAACCGTGATTCACCCGGCCCTGGCTATCTTGCTTGGTGAGGCCGTGGATCTTGATTGCATCGTGGTTCATATTGGCGACGGGGTAACCATGATCACCCCGGTGGTGGATGGAACCGTGCATTTGGCTTTATCACGAAAACTCCCATTGGGATTCAGGCACATCGTTGACTACATGAGACGGTTATTGATTCGAAGGGGATACAAGTTCCAGACATCGGTAGAAAAGCTCATCTTGGCGGATCTATGCAAGAAACATGGTCGTGTATCTCCGCATCCGATGAATATCTATGATGGAAATCAGGAGAACGTGGTGCCAGTTTCATTGAAATTCATGCTTCCAGATGGAGAGATCCTGCAAATTAAAGACGAGCATATTCACGCGTCGGAAATCTTCTTCAATCCACTTGGTACTTTCGGAAGGGAAAGTCCATCGTTGCCGATTATGATCCATGAAGTTGCGGAGGCTCTAGTAGAGGACCTTGGAATCGTAGTAAGTCATGTCCTGCCATGTGGCCCCGGTGCGTTTCCAGGGATTTCAGCAAGGTTGGAAAATGCCCTCAATGGTGGCACTGCGGATGATCATGGTGAAAGTGCATTTCAAGTGCGAGCTGCAATCTCCCCGGATCCCGCCTACATCGGGACAAGCTTACATGCATCCAAACCCAATTTTATCGAATCACGTTGTATCACCAAGCAAGCCTTCTTGGAAAACCCCGGGGAAGTCTCCAAGGAAGCATTCGAGAGATCATTGAAGAAATAGATCCCATCTCATGGCAAGTCACCAATCATCGATTCCGGTCACTTAAACTCCAAGTTTCGCCATCCCGTGGATGACATCACCATGCATTCACTCAAGTACAAGGATCATCTTTCTCACGTGGCCCTTGCCAGAAATGCATTGAACTACCACGTCCTAATAACTAAAGCGGGGAGTTTTCTTTCGCAAGAACGGATAAAATATAGTAATTAGTCAACCACGACGCATGTGATAAATGAGGCATGGATATATGCTTCATCACCGATAAGAAACATACCTAGATGATGCTTCATGAAACCGATAAAACCTGTTCTCTTTTCTCTGGTTCTTCTTGGATTTGCCTTGATCGTGTTTCCCATGCCAATCCGCGCTGATCCATACGAGAATAATGACACGTACGGAACGTCTTCATGGATTCCAGCAAATAGCACTACACCGATATCCGCATTCTATGATTATCAATTTCTGGATTGTGATGATCCCGATTACTATAGTTTTACCATTGAACCGAGTGATAACATTACGGTCACCTGGTATTCTTACGTCGAGGACCCAATCTGGCTGAATTTCACGTTATACGATGAATCCGCCACAATAGTGAATAGCACCGCAGCTTACGTATTGAATGGCTCCGGTCCGGGCTTTACCTCGGAATTATCGTATAATTTCACGTCGTTAAATGCAACGGCCAATGCTACTCTCCTGTTCGACCACGGATTTCTGGGAATTCGCTACACTTTTACCATCCGTATAGAACGCGTGTATAGTGGGTCGATCCCAGCTTTCGGTGGGATTGCACTTCTCGTGGCTATTTTATCTGGTATCGGTGTTACTTTCGTGATTTTTCGGAAAAAAGTCCAAGCGGGATAAGAGCCTACCGTTAATAGTTGCCTTTGCCCCTTGATTCGGGCTGGGCTTGTTTTTTTTACCGTATTTTCGAGTGCAACGCCCCTTTAAAGGACATGGTAAATCAAATCCGTCATGTTGGAGATTATCTTCAATTATTTGACGAACAGGTCACCATCCGCATCATGCGTGAACATGTAAAGGTCGTGTTCATGCATCATTTGAACTACACGCCCTAACTAACAAATGAAAGGGAATTGAAATAAGCCAAGATGTAATTCCTTCCAAAATCAGTTCCTGGTTGCACCGATCTTATGGAAAGCATGGCAACAGATGTGTCTGGCAACAAGGAAAGGTAAGGTGATCATCGAGTAGTTTTCATTTTGGGAAAGATCGGGAGAGTTGGGTAAGGAATGCCACCAAAGGATCACTAGAAGCATCAGGATTGCCATATTCTCGTGTGTTTGATAAGGAAATCAAAACAGGATGCAATCTTTATAAAAAGACGTGGCATATTAGTGAATGAATTAAAATGAGATGGAGTTTCAAATTTTCGCTCGTTGTTATCCCGTTCCTCGTGATCGGAGTTCTATTCGCATTTGCATTTCAAAGTTTCAAGCCATACCCGTATGATTTCACGCTAGCTGGTGGTGAAACCCGGGCGATCGAGATCCCGCCACGATTCACGACGGTCAATATTGACACCAGCGCGTCGGATGTTGTTGCCCATTTCTTCATGGAAACACCGCCCAATGATAATATCACGGAAACCAACTCGATCCAGACAGACTTGGTCGTTTTGGGAAATTACACCTATTGCAGGGCTTATCTTACAGAAAATGCTTGGATGCACGTGCAATGGAACACCACAGGTACCCAGTTTGATTTGCGTATCATTGAATCCGAAAGGTATTTCAGGAATTTCATTTCTGGAGAAGGATATTACGATTTCGAATACTCTGACGATAAGATTGCCACCAGTGGAGCTAGAAATACCACGGCGGATGGTCCATACACGTACTACTACATGTTCAGGAATACCGACGTGGACGGGTCAATCACGCTTAACATGACCGTTCACCGGATGAATTATAATCTCACGGGTGCTCTTGATACC
>WJJB01000178.1 GCA_014729935.1 Candidatus Bathyarchaeota archaeon
ATACAGAGAGACTCCCAAGACCGTGTAACAACGCGTTGGTTAACACGCTCGTGAATGGCGGCGCGAACGGGAAAGAATACCGGAATTCCGGGATCTCCGTGTCGAATAATCGTCGTAGGTGGCCGAACGTGAACCCTGGTTCGATGATGATGTACTTGTCCTTCTTGTTGATCTCTATGACCCGGTTCATGCGCTTCATGTCCACCGTGATCCCGCCTCTTTCCGTCGGAATCGTTAGCCCACCGACATTTGCTCCTGCAACATATGGAATGACTGGAATCTCGTGTTGGTTAGCCAATTTCACTATTTCCTGAACTTGTTCAACATTTCCTGGTAAGACCACGAAATCAGGATCATGAGGCTCATTTTCGGTCATGTCACGGCCATAATTCGCCAGTGTTTCCACGTCATCTGAGATCCAGCGCGCTCCAACGATAGTCGCGAGCGCCCTCCTGATCTCCAACCTGGTGGTTTCTGCAAGCTGCACGTTCATGCTCACTCCTTTTGGTGGTTTAAGTTTTGTTGCCATTCTTTATAAATATCCATTCAATTCAGCTCACGGCTTGATTTGGACCTTCGTGATGGACCTGGATCCCTCGCGGATATCCACCAGGGCCTGCTCCACATCCGTTAGAGGAATAATATCAGTGATGATGTCATCCACGTGAATCCTACCAGTTGATAACAAGTTCAATGCTTGCTCGTTGGTATATGGATTGGTGAAGGACCCAACGACGCGTAGCTCTCTACGGTAAATATCGTACATTTTGACGGGCAATCGCATTTTCTCGGCAGGAACACCGAAAATGACTATTGTTCCTGTATCCTTGACCAAGTCGAACGATTGGTTCAGGGATTGCTCAACACCGGCAGCATCAATCACGATACCTGCACCTAATCCATCCGTCAATGCCATGACGGCATCCCGTGCGGATTCTTTCCCCGGATTGATCGTCTCGGTGGCGCCCAGTTTCCTTGCTAGGGTGAGCTTTGTATCATCGATATCGATTGAGAAGATACTCCGCATGCCCATCACGCGTAGTGCTTGGATGAATAGCAATCCAATGGACCCAGAACCTTGAACAACGACGGCATCTCCCGCTCGTGCTCCCGATCTTTCAATTCCATGTAGGACACAAGCGAGTGGCTCGAAGAAGGCTCCAAGAGAATAGGAAATGGAATCTGGCATCTTGTAAATGGCCTGATCGGGTACTGCTGCAAGCTCGGCGAACCCGCCATCTCTCGTGAGACCAACTGCGCCCCAGTTCCTGCAAAAGTGCTTCTTGGCGTTCCGGCAGAAATGACATTTCCCGCAAAAGAGATTTGGCTCCACTGCAACACGGTCTCCAGGGGAAATATCTTGGACGTTTTTTCCCGTTTCAAGAACCACGCCGCAAAATTCATGCCCTGGTACTACCGGTAATTTGGCAAGGGGAACCTCACCCTCATACACGTGAACATCTGTCCCGCAAATTCCCGATGCCTTCACCTGCACGAGTACCTCCTGTTCAGACACATCTGGATTGGCAAGCTCTGTGCACTCCAAGTCATGCTTGCTCTTGATTACAATTCCTTTCATGAAATAACACGCACCATCATGTAATACTTATTCTCCCGGGGGAAAAAACCTTCTTTCCATGGTGATATCCAACAGGTGTTATTCGAGTCCATTGAACTCCATTAATTTCACTAGACTCGTGAAAGATTTTTATTTCAGGATTTTCTTGAAGATCGTGGAAGCACACATGGCAGAATTATCCCATTTAACCCGCATCCGGGAGAAATTTGGCTGGGAAGATTTCCCATTCTCGTTAGATATCATCCCCGAGATTTTTGCTGGCAAGGATAAGATTCTCAATCCAATCATGGAACAACTGGCCTTCGGTAGCATAGTGTATATCGAAGGGAATTACGGGTCGGGCAAATCCCAAATTTTAAAACACCTATACCACAAGATGCGGAAGGATCCGGCTTATTCGCGCTTCATACCTATCTTGATTCAAGAACCGCTAGACACCTCAGTGATCGTTCACGCATTCAAGCGTAAATTCAAGATTGAATCAGCCTTGGAGCTCATCGGCGATCTCACGGAGGAATTGGAGGACATTGTGTCAAGTAGGCAATCCATCATCTTGCTCGTGGATGAAGCTCAAGAATTGGTTGTCCAAGATGATGATTCCAAGGCAATATCCGAGGAAAAACATAAGACATTACAATGGTTACGCGTGTTATCTGATTTCAGGGGTTGCAAGATCTTCATGGCAGGCTTGACTAATTTTGGAAAAAAAATCAATGAAATGTTCAGACCCCTGGAGGACCGAGTCACACTCAACTTTAACCTGCAACCCTTGGATTTTGAAAGTACCGTCGAATTGATCAGGCAACGCATTGAATTTTTCTCCCCAGATCCCGCGACTGCATTGAATCCATTTGATCAAGGAGCCTTAAAGGTGATTTACCAGCTCTCTGGAGGGTATCCCCGTGCCATCCTGAAATTGTGCCAAGATGCGGTGCTAGACATGCTTGGCAAGTCCAGGGAAAGCATCTCCGCAGATCACGTGCTTGGCATGAAAGGTGTGCCAAAGAATGTGGCGTTATCTCCAAGCTCGAAGGATGTTAGGAAGATGGCAACGAAGGAACTGGAACAGGAAATGAAATCTTTCAGAGAAAAGATCAAGTACGATACAAGTTCCATCACGCCTGCTGAATTGGACGTGTTGAAATACCTGGCAACCCGGGAAGGATTAACACCGCAGGAAGTAGCTGATGGGTGCGGGATCACATCTGGTACTGCCGCGAATATACTCAGGAAATTACGTGACATGGGATACTTGTTCAGGAAGAAGCAAGGTCGAACATTCTCGTACACGCTATATGCGATTTTTCGGCGAGAATTCTTCGAGGGATGAACTTACATCAACATCTTGATATATTTCGCAGACATCTTGAGATGCTTCGTTGCATCACCCGTTACCCACCGCATGTGTCCTGGCAACAACACTTCCGCGTCAAGTTCCGCAAGGGAATTTAGGGAATTGATCAATTCACCGAGATTGCCCGAGGGGAAGTCAGTCCTTCCAAAACTTCCATCAGCGAACACCGTGTCCCCGGAGATCAAAACCTTGGCTTTTTCATCCCATAAGCAGATGGAGCCAGAGGAATGCCCCGGGGTATGCAATACCTTGAAGGAGTACTTTCCCATGCCTAATTTTTCCCCAGTCTTGAGCCGGACATCCACGCGTGTTTTATCAAAACTTCCCTTGAACATGCTGGCGAGTGTCATCCGCATGTCACCATTTTCTATGGCATCGGCATCGGTCTCGAAAACATGCACTTCCGGATTGAACTTGTCTACGAACCACGCGAGCCCTCCCGAGTGGTCCACGTGAATATGCGTTAAGATCACCCGGCTGATATCCGTTCCTTTCATACCGAGATTCTCTATGTACTTCACGAGATATGTCCTGTGCGCATCATGACCCGTGTCTATGAGCGTGATTTTCTCTTCATCATCGATCACCAGATACATGTTGCTATCGAAACCGCGCCCTTCAATCGCGTGGATATTTTCTGAAACCTTCAACGTGGTTCACGTGCAATATCATCCATCGCAAGATAAAAATCCATTGCCAAAGAGTTAAATAATTATAAGGGTCCGGGGCAAGTTTAACTATACTACTC